>JAFRCB010000125.1 GCA_017404585.1 Lachnospiraceae bacterium | reverse complement strand
TGCATTTTTCATACATGGTACGAAGCACTGAAAATAAAGCGCAAAAATAGCGCCGTATACTGCGCACGCTCACATATTATATATCTCGTTTTTTCAGGAGTCAAGCACATTTTTACGATATTGCACAATCGCCATGTATGTGCCGCCGAGCGTGCCCAATCGCAGACGGGGCTGCCGCATAGCGGCAGCCCCGTTGCATTATTTCTTATTATAGTAGCTGTGCCGGGAAACTGATCATTCCTCTGTGACAACCAGCTCTTCAGGCGTTTCTTCAGGCTCCTCCACCGGAGTGACGCTCTTAGCTTCCTCCTCGGCAGCCTTTGCGGCAAGGGCCTCCTCGGCCTTTTTCTGCTCGATCTTGGCGTCTGTGTCAAGCTTGACGCCGCGGTATCTTCGGAGACCTGTACCGGCCGGGATAAGCTGGCCGATGATGACGTTCTCCTTCAGACCGATGAGCGGATCGATTTTTCCCTTTATCGCAGCGTCTGTCAGGACCTTAGTCGTCTCCTGGAAGGACGCGGCCGACAGGAAGGAGTTGGTGGCCAGAGCAGCCTTGGTGATACCGAGGACAACTCTCGTTCCCTCCGCAACTTCCTTACCCTCAGCGGCAAGACGCTCGTTCATGTCCTCGAAGTCGAGGAAATCTACGAACGCGCCCGGAAGGAATTCCGTATCGCCCGGTTTCTCGATGCGCACCTTCTTCAGCATCTGACGAACAATGACCTCGATATGCTTGTCATTGATCTCAACGCCCTGCAGGCGGTAAACTCTCTGAACCTCGCGGAGCAGGTAATCCTGAACGGCACGGATACCGCGGATCTTCATAATGTCATGCGGGTTGACAGAGCCTTCGGTGATCTCATCGCCGGCTTCAATGACCTGTCCGTCTGTGACCTTCAGCCTGGACCCATAAGGAATAAGGTAGGTCTTCTGACGATCCTTAACACCCTCATCCTGAGTGACATCAGTGACAACTACTTCGCGCTTCTTCTTCTGATCAAGGACCTGCACAAGACCCGGAATCTCGGAGATGATCGCGAGACCCTTCGGCTTGCGGGCCTCAAAAAGTTCCTCGACACGGGGAAGACCCTGTGTGATATCGCCGCCGGCAACACCACCGGTGTGGAACGTACGCATGGTCAGCTGTGTGCCGGGCTCGCCGATCGACTGGGCAGCGATGATGCCGACAGACTCGCCGACCTGTACCGCTTCTCCGGTCGCCATGTTAGCTCCGTAGCACTTGACGCAGATGCCGAGTTTGGAACGGCAGGTGAGGATCGTACGGATCTTGACCTTCTTGATCGGTTCACCGTTCTCATCGACACCGTATTTCACGACTCGCTCTGCTCTCGCCGGTCGGATCATATGGTTCCTCTTGACAATGATGTTGCCATCCTTGTCATAAATCGTCTCAGCGGCAAATCTGCCGGTGATACGTTCCTGCAGAGACTCGATGCTTTCCTTGCCGTCTGCAAATGCGCTTACCCACATACCCGGAATCTCGTCGCGATCCTGTGAGCAGTCCATCTCGCGGATAATCAGCTCCTGAGAAACATCGACCAGTCGTCTTGTCAGATAACCGGAGTCGGCTGTACGGAGAGCCGTATCGGACAGACCCTTGCGGGCGCCGTGCGCAGACATGAAGTACTCCAGAACGTCAAGACCTTCACGGAAATTGGACTTGATAGGAAGCTCGATCGTGTGACCGGTCGTATCTGCCATAAGTCCGCGCATACCGGCAAGCTGCTTGATCTGCTTGTCGCTGCCTCGGGCACCGGAGTCGGCCATCATGAAGATATTATTATATTTGTCAAGGCCGTCAAGAAGTTTCTTTGTGAGGACCGCATCGGTCTCTTTCCATGTCTCGACGACTTCACGGTAGCGCTCTTCCTCTGTAACGAAGCCGCGCTGGTAATTTCTTGTGATTTTGTCGACAGTCTCCTGTGCTTTCTGAATGAGCTGCGGCTTTTCGGGCGGAACAGTCATATCCGAGATTGAAACAGTCATTGCGGAAATTGTGGAATACTTGTATCCCATAGCCTTGACCTTGTCAAGGACCTCTGCTGTGACTGTGGCGCCGTGCACATTGATGACCTTAGTCAGGATCTTCTTCAGATGCTTTTTGCCGGTGTGGAAATCGACTTCGAGCGCGAGCTCATTTGCAGGATCATCGCGGTCGACAAACCCGAGGTCCTGAGGAATGATCTCGTTGAAGAGGAAACGTCCGAGCGTGCTGTCAATAACAGCGCTGGCCACTGTACCGTCAGCGCGCTTCTTCGTGCGGCGGACACTGATCCGGGACTGCAGCGTAATGTACTTGTTCTCGTAAGCCAGAATTGCCTCGCTGAGACTTGAGAACCGCATGCCCTCTCCCTTGGCACCGGGACGCTCCTGCGTGAGGTAATAGATTCCGAGGACCATATCCTGGGACGGAACCGCGACCGGGCCGCCGTCTGACGGCTTCAGCAGGTTGTTCGGTGACAGCATAAGGAACCGGCACTCAGCCTGTGCTTCCACTGTCAGCGGAAGATGGACAGCCATCTGGTCACCGTCGAAGTCGGCGTTGAACGCTGTACATACGAGCGGATGTAGCTTAATGGCCTTGCCCTCGACAAGAATCGGCTCAAAAGCCTGGATACC
>JAFRCB010000011.1 GCA_017404585.1 Lachnospiraceae bacterium | reverse complement strand
ATATCAGCACTGCAATATTGTTCGATGGAAGGCTGCTGTGCAGCTTCCTTTCCGGTAACGGAAGCTTTGATTTTAACGTCTTCCGGATGGGCTGCCGTTGTCTCTTTTCTGCAGGGATCTGCCGCATCCGCATAGCGCACGAACTGTCCATCCTCATAGTAGCAGCCCGGAGGGAATGGCATGATCTTTTGCGCGAGACCGACCAGGTTTTTGGGTTCGCTGGCAAAGAGGATTACTCCATCGTTATCATAGCCGTAGTAGAGCGGCCGAATCCCGATCGGGTCGCGGGCGGCTATATACTCTTGCTTTTCGACGTCATAAATGATGCAGGCAAATTCAGCATCGAGCATGGCGAACATATCGGTCCCGTATTCATGGTACAGGGGCAGGATGACCTCGCAGTCGCTGTCGCTTGCAAATGAATAGCCTTTTTGCATTAGTTCAGCTCTAACTTTTTCAAACCCATAGAGTTCACCGTTGCACACAACGTAATTTCCGTCGAGGGCAAACGGCTACATGCCCGACGGCGTGAGCCCCATAATGGACAGCCTGCGAAAACCAAGAAGACCGTCTCCGGTATCGATGATCCGGCAGTCATCCGGTCCTCTTGAGATTGTTTTCTCGAATCCCATTTCAAATTTTGTCAGATCTGCGGTGACCCCGCAGTAACCCATGATGGAACACATAATCGAAACCTCCTCACCTCACTCCAAAGAGCAGGTCGGCATAGGTCGGATACGGCCAGTAGCTCCTTGCAGTGAGCTGTTCTGCCTTGTCGCACGGCGCGCGGAGCTCGCTCATGACAGGAAGCACAGTGTCGCGGATCATAGCGGATTCCTCGATTATATCTTTGGCTCCGCCGGTCGCGTTTACTGCCTTCTCAAGCTCAATAGTCTTTGCCTCGATCTCGTCAATAAGTTCGGAGAGCTTGCTGATAATACCGGACTCATAGCGGCATGCAAGCTCAGGGACGATCGCCTTCTTGGCTGCCGCTGATTTTGCGACATCCGCTGCATAGGCCTCAATAGCCGGAGCTATCTGGCGTTTTGCCATACTGACCATCGTGTTGGCCTCAATCAGCACGCTCTTGGTGTAGTTTTCGAGCATGATATCGCGGCGGGAATGCAGCTCGTCAATTGTGAACACGCCCAGGGAAGTGAGCATTTTAACGTTCTTTTCATCGAGCAGGTGAGGCATGCAGTCTGCCGTCGTCGGATAGTTTGTCAGACCTCTCTCCTCGGTCGCTTCCTTGATCCAGGCGTCGTCATAACCGTTGCCGTTGAAAATGATCCTCTCG
Source organism: Lachnospiraceae bacterium (assembly GCA_017404585.1). Classification (GTDB taxonomy): domain Bacteria; phylum Bacillota; class Clostridia; order Lachnospirales; family Lachnospiraceae; genus Chordicoccus. The sequence goes on along the minus strand of JAFRCB010000011.1, from coordinate 8,468 downwards.
TGATCTTTGAGTGTCTTCTTGATCATCTCATGAAGAGCTGTCTCAAAGTCATCTGCCTTCTCCAGCCTGTCGGCGTAGATCCGGAGGCTTTCCGCTACTGCGCTGTTCAGCATGATGTTCGCGCAGGCGATGGAGTTGGAGGAGCCGAGCATACGGAACTCGAACTTGTTGCCCGTGAAGGCGAACGGTGAAGTTCTGTTGCGGTCCGTTGTATCTCTGTTGAATCTCGGCAGGACGTCGACGCCGAGCTTCATCTTTGTCTTCTTTGTGCCCTCATAAGGCGTGTCGGAGTCGATCGCTTCGAGGACTGCGCTCAGCTCGTCGCCGAGGAACATGGAAATGACGGCGGGCGGGGCTTCATTTGCACCCAGTCTGTGGTCATTGCCCGCAGTTGCGACGGACAGTCTCAGAAGATCCTGATAATCGTCTACCGCCTTGATTACCGCGCAGAGGAAGAGCAGGAACTGGGCGTTCTCATAGGGAGTTGCCCCGGGTGAGAGCAGGTTCTGGCCGGAGTCGGTAGCTATGGACCAGTTGTTGTGCTTGCCGCTTCCGTTGACGCCTGCAAATGGCTTCTCGTGCAGCAGACACACAAGTCCGTGCCTTGCGGCAACTTTCTGCATGATTTCCATGGTCAGCTGGTTGTGGTCAGTAGCGATATTTGTCGTTGTGTAGATCGGAGCCAGCTCGTGCTGTGCTGGTGCGACCTCGTTGTGCTCTGTCTTGGCCAGGATGCCGAGCTTCCAGAGTTCGTTATTGAGGTCCTCCATGAAGGCGGCAACGCCGGGCTTGATTACGCCGAAGTAATGGTCATCCAGTTCCTGGCCCTTGGGAGGCTTCGCACCGAAAAGTGTGCGGCCGGTGAAGCGAAGGTCGGGGCGTTTGTCATACATTTCGCGGGTGACCAGGAAATATTCCTGCTCGGGTCCGACGGAGGAGACGACGCGCTTAGCCGTATCATTGCCGAAGAGGCGAAGGATTCTGAGGGCCTGCTTGCTGAGAACTTCCATGGAGCGAAGCAGCGGAGTCTTTTTGTCAAGAGCGTGTCCGCCATAGGAACAGAACGCGGTCGGAATGCACAGGGTCTTTCCTTTAATGAAAGCGTAGGAAGTCGGATCCCAGGCTGTGTAGCCGCGGGCTTCAAAAGTAGCGCGGAGTCCGCCCGACGGGAACGAGCTGGCGTCCGGCTCGCCCTTGATGAGCTCCTTGCCGGAGAATTCCATAATGACGCTGCCGTTCGGGGACGGAGAGATAAAGCTGTCGTGCTTTTCAGCCGTGATGCCGGTCAGGGGCTGGAACCAGTGAGTAAAATGCGTTGCGCCGTGGTCGACGGCCCAGTCCTTCATGGCCTGGGCGACAGCATTTGCCACACTGATATCCAGAACGCTGCCCTCATCGATCGTCTTTCTGAGGGATTCATAGACGTCTGCGGAGAGTTTCGCGCGCATGACGCGGTCGTCGAAGACCATGCTTCCGAAATAATCTGATACTGCCAAATTACTCATAATAAAACTCCTTTCTGATGTATGCAGGCTCTTGCAAATGATTGTGGCCAGTCAAAACCGACGCTGCTGAATCGAATGCGGGAAATCTGCAAATAAGAAAAGGCAGAGACACCTCTTGCGATAACACAAAAGACGCCTTTGCCTTTGTCTCTATGGCCTATATTCGACTAAAGAAAAAGGCGCCTTCGAGCTATCGCTCAAAGACGCCGTTGCCTTTATGTCTGCGAATTCTACAGTAGATTTCATTATGTGTCAACAGAAATCCGCAAGAAAAATTGTATTTTCAAAAGTACAATTTCAGGTAGTCAGGTGTCTGTCTCGTGAGACTTGGCAGTCCACTGTGGGAAGATTCTATTAGTATGTTATCAGGATGGTGTACCAGGGGCTGCTTGATAGAGAGGCTTCGACGAGTAGCAGTTGGGACAGGTTTTGCGCACTATCTGGATGGTATGTCGAGAGTATTGATAATGGGGCTTTGGTGTGTAACAGTTCAGACAGGCTGTTCTAGCAGTTCGTTAACGGCGCAAAGCATCCATCTTCGTGAGAAAAACATTGTCGGTCCGACCGAGAGATCGAAAAATGCAAAGCATTTTTCAAGCTCGAAAGAAGGACCGGCGTTGTGCGATGAAGATGATGTTTGCGCCGTATCATAGACCCCGAACGGCCTGTCTGAACTGTTACCCCGGCGAGTTACCCCGGCGAGTTACCCAGCGTGGAAAATCTGAAAAAGACGTTGACAAAAGAAGGTTATGCGATTATCATGACCTGCAAGAAGCAACGGCGCTTCCTGTGTTTTTGCACGGGAAATGCCGCTGCTTTTTTTTGATAGCGAGAACAGTTCTTAGAGAGGATGATACATATGAAAAACAGGCTTTCATACGACAGAGAACACGACGCCTGCGGAATAGGAGCGGTCATACGTATCGATGGAGTTCCGGAATACTCCGTCATGGATGATGCTCTCAGCATAGTGGAGAAACTGGAACACAGAGCGGGCAAGGACGCGAGCGGCACGGTCGGAGACGGTGTCGGCATACTCATGCAGATTTCGGACGCTTTCTTTCAGGGAGCTGCGAAGGAGCTGGGGCTGCAGATCGGCTCCGCCGGGGATTACGGCATAGGCATGTTTTTCCTGCCTGTGGATGATCTTAAGCGCACATTTGCAAAGAGACTGTTCGAAGTCATATCGGGGAAAGAGGGAATCTCTGTCATAGGCTGGAGACAGGTCCCGATCTGCCCGGATATCCTTGGCGACGCAGCCAGAAACTGCATGCCTTCAATATGGCAGTGTTTCCTCAAGAGGCCGGAGGCAGTGAATGCCGGAATAGATTTTGACAGAAGGCTGTACGTGGTCCGCCGCGAGTTCGAGCAGAGCTCAGAGGACACTTATATTTGCTCCCTGTCCTCAAGAACCATTGTCTATAAAGGAATGTTCCTTGTCGGCCAGCTCCGCAGATTCTATGAGGATCTTCAGAGCAGTGAGTATAAAACGGCCATCGCGCTCGTTCACTCCAGATTTTCTACGAACACGCTGCCGAGCTGGGAGAGAGCTCATCCGTACAGGTTCTTAGCTCACAACGGTGAGATCAATACGATCCGCGGCAATACAGACCGCATGCTGGCCCGAGAGGAGACCATGCACTCGGAGCTGCTTCAAGCTGATAAGGAGAAGATTTATCCGGTCATATCAGCAAGCGGGTCCGATTCCGCGATGCTCGATAACACTCTGGAATTTCTTTATATGAACGGTATGGATCTGCCTCTCGCAATGATGACGCTGATTCCGGAACCGTGGAAGAACAATCGCTTCATGAGTGAATCCAGAAAGGATTTCTATCACTACTACGCGACAATGATGGAGCCGTGGGACGGGCCGGCAGCGATCCTCTTCACTGACGGTGAAATGTTCGGCGCGACACTGGACCGGAACGGACTTCGTCCGTCAAGGTATTATATTACGGACGATAACCGGCTGATCCTCTCCTCGGAGGTTGGTGTCCTCGATATCGCTCCGCAGCACATCGCTCAGAAGTCAAGGCTGACTCCCGGAAAGATGCTTCTCGTGGATACGCGCAGCAAAAGGATCATCTCTGACGATGAGTGCAAAGATGTATATGCATCCGCCAGACCTTACGGCGAGTGGCTGGATCGTCATCTGATAAATCTTAACGAGCTGTCGATTCCCAACCGTAAGGTGCCTGTCCACACCCAGGAAGAGCGCGACAGACTCTATAAAGTGTTCGGATACGGCTATGAGGAAGTGAAATCCTATATCCTCGAAGCAGCAAAAAACGGAGCGGAGCCGACTGTGTCCATGGGACATGACGTCCCTATTGCACCGCTCTCTGATAATTATCCGCTTCTCTACCGGTTCTTCCAGCAGCAGTTCGCACAGGTCACGAACCCACCGATCGATTCGCTGCGTGAGAAGATCGTGACGGACACGACAGTCTATATTGGCTCCGACGGCGACCTGCTTTGTGAAAAGGGCGAGAACTGTCAGGTGCTTGAAGTTGATAACCCGGTACTTACCGGTGTGGATCTCATGAAGATTCGCTCTATGAAGCACAGAGGTTTCAGGACGGAGACAGTCTCCCTGCTTTATTACAAGCACACGTCCCTGTCCCGCGCGGTCGATCATCTTTATCTCGCGGTTGACCGGGCTGTCTCACAGGGTGCAAATATTATCATTCTCTCTGACCGCGGTGTCGACGAAAACCATGTACCGATCCCGGCTCTTCTGGCTGTGTCGGCTGTTGAACAGCATCTGGTCCACACGAGAAAGAGGACAGCTGTATCGCTGATCCTTGAGAGCGGCGAGGTGAGAGATGTCCACCAGACTGCCTGCATTCTCGGTTTCGGCGCGCGGGCCGTCAATCCCTATCTCGCTCACGAGTGTATCGGTGAGCTGATCAATCTTGGGCTTCTCGACAAGGACATGTACACAGCCATCGCTGACTACAACAGAGCCCTCCTCAGCGGCGTAGTGAAAATCGCCGCAAAGATGGGAATATCGACCATTCAGTCTTATCAGTCAGCCAGGATCTTCGAGGCAATCGGTCTGTCAGATGAAGTCATAGATAAGTACTTTACCGGCGTGGTCAGCAGAGTCGGAGGTATCGGTGTGCCTGAACTTGAAGATGGCATCGCGGCAAGACACGACCGGGCATTCGACCCCATGGGACTGCCGGTAGATCCTGTTCTTGACAGCACGGGATTCCACAATCTTCGCAGCGGTCCGGGCAAGGAGGATCACCTCTACAGCCCGAAGGTCGTTGTACTTCTGCAGCAGGCGGTCAGGACCGGAAGCTACGACAAGTTCAGAGAATATGCCGCCCTTGTCGATGACGCGGAGCACCCGCACACTTTGAGAGGGCTGCTTGAATTTGTTCCTTCTGACCATCCGGTGGATATTGATGAGGTGGAGAGCGTAGAGGAAATCGTAAAGCGCTTCCAGGTGGGGGCTATGAGCTACGGATCTCTCTCGAGGGAAGCCCACGAGACCATAGCCTGCGCAATGAACCGTCTTGGCGGCAAGTCCAACACCGGTGAGGGCGGAGAGGCTGTGGATCGTTTCGGGACAGAGAAGAACAGCGCGGTCAAGCAGGTAGCCTCAGGCCGTTTCGGTGTAACGGAAGAGTATCTGCTCAGCGCGAAAGAGATCCAGATCAAGATGGCGCAGGGAGCAAAGCCGGGCGAGGGTGGAAATCTCCCGGCCGCCAAGGTCTATCCCTGGGTGGCTAAGACCCGCTGTTCTACACCTGGCGTTCAGCTCATCTCACCGCCGCCTCACCATGACATTTATTCGATCGAGGACCTTGCCCAGCTGATTTATGATCTGAAGAACGCCAACAGGTCAGCCCGGATCTCCGTCAAACTTGTCTCGGAAGCGGGTGTCGGAACCATTGCATCAGGCGTCGCAAAGGCAGGAGCCCAGGTCGTTCTCATCTCGGGGTATGACGGAGGAACGGGAGCAGCCCCGTTCAGTTCAGTCCACAACGCCGGACTTCCGTGGGAACTCGGTGTTGCCGAGACCCACAAAGCTCTTATAGAAAGCGGTCTCAGATCCAGAGTCAGGATCGAGACGGACGGCAAGCTCATGACCGGAAGGGATGTTGCCATTGCGGCTCTTCTCGGAGCGGAGGAGTATGGATTTGCAACTGCACCGCTTGTCAGCCTTGGCTGCATGATGATGCGGGTGTGCTCTAAAGATACATGTCCGGTGGGAATTGCTACGCAGAATGAGAAGCTGAGGGGCAGATTTGCAGGAAAACCCGAACACGTGATGAATTTCATGACCTTCGTGGCTATGCAGCTCCGGGAGATCATGGCAAAGCTTGGAATGCGGACTGTTGACGAAATGATCGGGCGGACAGACTGCCTGAGAAAGCGGGACAGCTTTAAACAGCCTCACGCACAGACGATCGCGTTCGACCGGATCCTTAATGAAGGCCTCTCCGGGGCAGACGGCATGAGGTTCGACCCCGTGAGAAGCTTTGATTTTGAACTTGAGAAAACTCTTGACGAGAGAGTGCTCCTCCCGTGGTTCGTTAAAGCTGCCGATAAAAAAACGGCCTGCTCAAAGATTGAAGTGGAGGTGAGCTCTACCGACAGGACATTCGGCACGATCCTCGGCTCGGAGATCGTGGGCAAATACGGCAGCGACAGAGAAAAACTTCCGGAAGACAGGTTCCTTATAACCTGCAGGGGCGGCGGAGGCCAATCCTTCGGAGCCTTTATTCCACACGGCATGACGATCCGGCTTTTGGGTGATGCCAACGATGGTTTCGGCAAGGGTCTCTCCGGCGGAACTCTGATCGTGAGACCCATGCCGGGAAGCCGCTTCAGGGCTTCAGAGAACATCATCGTCGGCAACGTGGCCCTCTACGGTGCAACATCCGGCAAGGCATATATATGCGGCGTGGCCGGCGAACGCTTCTGTGTCAGAAATTCCGGCGCAATCGCGGTGGCTGAGGGCTGCGGCGACCATGGTCTCGAGTATATGACGGGAGGCCGCGCTGTCATCCTGGGAAGGACCGGAAAGAACTTTGCGGCCGGCATGAGCGGAGGCATAGCCTACGTACTCGATCGGGATCACAGCCTGTACCGCAGGATCAATAAGGACATGGTAGAACTTGAGGAGCTTAAGGATAAATATGACATTGGAGAACTCAGGTCGATACTAACAGACTATGTCCGCGCGACAGACTCTGAACTCGGCAAGGAGATCCTGGAGAATTTTGACCGGGAGATACTCTGCTTCAAGAAGGTCATAGCGAGAGACTATCAAAAGATGATACGCATGATCGGCAAGTACGAGGAGCAGGGAATCTCGAGGGAAAATTCGGAACTTGAGGCTTTCAGAGAATTGACAGGCACGTCAGTCTGAGAAGAGGGCAGGTGAGACTATGGGTAAACAGACAGGATTTCTTGAATATGAGAGAGTTGAAAACAAAGAGATTCCGGTGAAAGTCAGGATACAGGGATACGAGGAATTCCATGCGTATTCGTCTGTAGAGACCAGAAGGGAGCAGCGAGCGCGGTGCCTGAACGGCGGCGTTCCCTTCTGCCAGTCGGCAATGAAGCTTTCCGGTATGGTCGTCGGCTGCCCGCTGCATAACCTGATTCCCGAGTGGAATGACTGTATCTACAGGGGCGAGGATATGCATGCACTCGCAAGGCTCTTAAAGACCAATCGATTCCCTGAATTTACAGGGAGGGTGTGTCCGGCCTTGTGCGAGAAAGCGTGCATCTGCGGCCAGTATGACGATCCGGTCACGGTAAGGGACAACGAGCTATACCTCATTGAGACCGCTTATAAAAGCGGCTGGATGAAGCCGAATATTCCGGCTCGGGAGAGCGGCAGACGCGTGGCTGTTGTCGGAAGCGGACCGAGCGGCCTTTCATGCGCGGATGCCCTTCGGAGAAGAGGTCACTCTGTCACCGTCTTTGAGCGTGAGGACCGAATCGGCGGTCTCCTTATGTACGGCATCCCCAACATGAAGCTCGATAAGAGTGTGATTGCGCGAAGGCAGAAAATTATGGAAGCGGAGGGCATCGTGTTCAGGACAGGTGTCAATGTCGGAAAAGACATGGATGCCGAAACCCTTCGCAGTGAGTACGATGCGGTCGCGCTGTGCTGCGGCTCAAAGCAGCCGAGAGCCCTTGCGGCTGAAGGCATGGAGGGAGTGGACGGCATTTATTTCGCTGTCGATTTCCTGAAGGCTGCAACTAAAAACGTGCTTGGGATCGAGCAGCTGCCGCCTGCATTTGATGCCAAAGACCGGGATGTTGTCATCGTAGGAGGCGGCGACACCGGCAATGACTGTATCGGAACCGTGATCCGCATGGGCTGCAGGTCTGTTACTGCTCTGGAGATGATGCCGAAACCGCCGGCAGAGAGAGCTGCCAATAATCCGTGGCCCGAATGGCCGAAGACTCTGCGGACCGATTATGGTCACACGGAGGCCATAGAGATTTTCGGGGCAGACCCGAGAGTGTTCAGCACAACTGTGAGCAGGGTCATGTCGGAAGAGGGAAGGATCAGTGAGATTGAGACGGTGGAGGTTGCATTTGCAAATGGAAAACTTGTCCAAAAAGAAGGCTCCGAGAAGACCATCAAATGCGATCTGCTGCTGATTGCCGCAGGCTTCATCGGGGCTGAGAAATTGGCGCCTGAGGCTTTCGGACTTGCTATGACCGGCAGAGACCTTGTCGCGACACCGGAAGGCAGATACGCTACAAGCGTTCCGGGCGTCTACTCCGCGGGTGACATGAGGCGGGGGCAGAGCCTTGTCGTCTGGGCCCTTGCGGAAGGCCGCGCCTGCGCGGAGGAAATTGATGAGTACCTGATGGGGTATAGAAATAGCTGAGTATACTCTGCGAGTATGCGAAGAGTTTCGTACTGGAATATATCAGCTAATGCCGACTCAAATCCCGCGCAAAGTCTCCCGAGCGATATCT
>JAFRCB010000010.1 GCA_017404585.1 Lachnospiraceae bacterium | reverse complement strand
TGATATAATTGACAGGCAGTGTGTGCGTAGGAAGGTGTGAATATATGGAGAGTAATGAAGCTGCTCTGGATAAAAAGACAACAGCAGATGGTTTGGACCTGTCATATATCGTTGAATACGAGACTGAGCTTCCGAGAGCTGATGAGAAGGCGCCGGAAAAGAGAGACAAGAAGGAGACAAAGACTCTTCTGCGTTATCTCGAGAACCATCTCGTTGATATGAATGTTGACAAGTACGGACAGTCAACACCGGAGGGTTATCTTCGGGAAATGCTGAGTCTCAAAGATGAACTCACGAATTTCCAGACGCTTATGATGCATTACGAATGCGCTTTGTGCGAGATCCAGACAAAAATCGAAGTCATGGACAGGGAACTTGCTCTGGTGCAGAACAGAAATCCCATTGAATCGATCAAGAGCAGGATCAAGACACCGAGAAGTATTTTTGAGAAGCTTGATCGCAGAGGGATTGATTTCACCGTCAGCAATATTGAACGCTATCTGCAGGATATTGCCGGGATCCGTGTCATATGTTCGTTCATCGATGATATATACAAGCTGAGAGACTGCCTCATTGATCAGGATGATATAATACTCCTGGAGGAAAAGGACTACATCAGGTATCCGAAAGATAACGGATACAGAAGTCTTCATCTGATTCTGGCAGTACCGATATATCTCACATCCGGCAAGCATATGGTGAAGGTCGAGGTACAGCTCCGAACGATTGCAATGGATTTTTGGGCAAGTATCGACCATAAGATGAAGTATAAGCGGGATATCCCGAACGGACAGTCCATTACTGAGGAACTTCAGTATGTCGCGGAGATGATCAATCAGCTCGACCGAAGGATGATTCAGCTTCGTGAAAAGATCGACGGACCGTCATAAATATCCGGAAATTTGACACCATGGAACAGCAATGCGGCTGTATATGGCGGTTCATCTTGTATGCACCGGCGTATACAGCCGTATTATCTGGGTGGAAGTATAATTTCCCACTGAGATGAACGCTGCGATGAATTTATGTAAGAGAGGATATTATGTTCAACTTTTTTAGAAGAAAGGCAAGGGCCGATCTTGAAGATATTGTGAGCGCCATGGCTTACGCCAACAAGACAGGTGATTATTATTACCATAAGCCGTCAGAGGAAGTAGTGCTGAGAGTGAATCCGGTCTTTACCGGATTCACAGCGATGGGAGCCTATGTGGAGACGGATGAACTGGCAGCGGATATAAAAGCTAATCCCGGGGATTATATCCATGTGCCGGTACTCGGTCTTAACGAGAATTACAGAATCATGGTGGGATATACGGAAACACTGCCCGAGGGAGAAGAAAAAGAACATCTCGCTCAGATATTGAAGAGTTCATACCCTTTCAGAGCCTTCGGCAGGGCTGTGAGCGCGCTCGGCTTAACTTCCGACTATGAAAAATATCGAATTGACTCGATCCGGGACATAGCCCTGGAGTGGTGCAGGGAGAACGGCCTGCGCGCGAGGTAATGACAAGGCTTTTGTTTCGTGCTATAATTATGAATTATCTCGGCGGAATTAGACTCCGTTTTTCAGCTGGTTGGAAGCTTTCGCAAAGTGAGGACATTATGAGAGTAAAACTGCAGGATGTGATGGATGGAATCCAGTATTCGAACGCGAAATCTCAGTTCTTTTATTATACTGAGACCGGTGAAGTTGTCATGCTTATGGATTCGGTATACGGCATCGGACAGGACAAAGCCCTGATGGCGAAAATCGATGCTCATCCAGAATTGTATCTGCCACTCCCGAATGAGTACGAGGTGGATGAGTATGGCATGATGGCGGATTTTGTGGATGAAGTTCACGATGCGGCAGCTGCGGCAGCTCTCCTTCGCGCACTGGACGACGATCATCCGGCCGGAGCGTTTTCCGCTGTTGTGCATGCGTATGATCTTGACGTTCAGTGGAACTATTTTCGGAACAACTGCTATGGTCTGATCGCGCGTGCATGGTGCGAAGAAAACAATATTGAATATGAGGAATGAGACCGGTACAGAAACCTGTCTTATCAGGCACATATTCGGAGGAGGTATCGTATGGAAGTAAATGATGCTCTTTACGGACTTAAAAAACTGGCAATGAAAGATCCGACAGTAAAAGAGGCGCTTCTCGCGACAAGGTCTGCGGATAATCCGCTTAAAGAGTTCTGTTCCCTCAGCACCTCCTACGGGTTTCCGCTGTATGAGATGGATCTTATCAGCGCCGGAGAAGATGCCTATGCCGCCATGCGGCGGAGCACGAACGGAGGAGGGGAGAATTCTCCGATGCTGCGCTGCGAAGATGATTATTATGAGATTTTCTTTTCGGAGATCGGTATCTAGGCAGTGCGTCGGTAAACGTGCCTTATATCTAAAGGAGTATGGATAATCATGCGGGATATTGAGAAAGACAACCCAACCATTCGGCCGGAGGAAGGGGATGGCCGGGATGTGGGGAACAGTCAGGATCTGATTACCGAAGATGTCGTTCGCGGCATGTTCGGGGAGAGCGGAGATAGTGTAAAGCGGCGGCAAAAGAGACAGAAAAGGCGCCGCACTATGCCTGACGGAGAGATCAGAGATCCTTTTGAGAATATGGATCAGAAGCTTGAGGAAGAAAAACGGCGCAGGGAGAAGGGAATCGATGTGCCGGATTTCGTTCTCGAGGGTCAGAAAAAGCCGGCAGAGAAAAAGAGAAAAAAATCTCTCCGCGAAAGAATGGTGAAGGGCAGAAAGAAAACAGCAGCAGGAAAGAGCAGAAATAAATCCCGGGCGGCAGAGGAAGTAAGACACGATGCTGCGACTGAAACAGACGATATGATAATTGATGATTTAAAAGAAAAAGTTAAAAATGATGACGGCCGAATGAGCACCTCCGGGTTCATCATAGCGATGGCAGTCCTTTTTGTGGGGATGCTCGCGATCGTGCTGGTCACATTTACAATATCAAGAATGGCAAGAGCCGTCACAGGCGGGGCCGACAGTTCCGCCTACGAGAGTGCTGTCGATATTGCCAGTGAACCGGCAGAAGAGCCGGAATCAGAGTAGACTGTCAGCGCCACTGACAGACTGAACGATCCCGACGTTGCAGCCGCTCTGGCTTATATGGCATCTCCGGAGGAGGTGTCGGATGTATCGACGCGGGATATGTCCCAGTATCTGGACGAAATGCCCGGAGAAAAAGAAGAAATCGTGAAAAGCGAGTCCGGTGTCCTCTACACATATGAGAGGATGGCACGTGACCTTTATTACCTGACAGTCCGCTTTCCGGATCTTCTGACAGTCAACACGATCGGGTCTACCAAGGACGGCAGAGCTATCTATGACGCCGTGATCGGTAATCCGAACGGAGCCAGCCATTTTATCGTGGTATACACACAGCACGGAAGTGAGCATATTAATACTCAGCTTGCCATGCGTCAGATCGAGTATATTCTGACTACATGGACAAATGGCGGCTCTTACGGCGATAAGACTTTCAGCGATATTTTTTCAAATGTATGCTTCCACATCCTTCCCATGGCCAACCCGGACGGCGTAACGATCTCCCAGCTCGGTGTGGACGGTCTTCGAACGGAAGCGGCACGGACGGTCGTCAATATGTGCTATGAGCTCGATAAGGAGCACGGGAAAGTGTACGGGTCCTTTGAGGACTATGAGACCAAAGTCAAGGCCAATGCCAACGGTGTTGATCTGAATAAGAATTTCAACGCCGGCTGGGAGGAGATGGATAATAACGTAAACTATCCGTCAACTGACGGATATAAAGGTACCGGTGCCGTCAGCGAGCCCGAGACGCGGGCAATCGTGTCTCTGGCAGAGACATATCCGATCTCCGCAGTCATAGGCATTCATTCGCCCGGTGATCGGATCATCTGGAATTACGGCGCGGAAGGTGACGTACTGAACGCAGGAAAGAATCTGGCCGAAACACTGAAAGCTCTCACCAAGTATGGAATGGTCGAGGAGTCTCACTATACAAAGAGAGTCGCAGGAGGTATGGCAGAGTACTTTGTATCGGAGCGTAATCTTCCGGCTCTCTCGATTATGACCGGTGGAGGAACACTCCCTGTCTCAATGTCGTATTTTGCCGACATTTTTGGCCGGAATCTCAACGTGATTCCCGCGATCGCCTACCTCTATGACATGCCGACGGATGATGAAATCGCAGCGGCAGAGGCTGCGGCAGCGGCGGAAGCTGCAGCGGAGGCGGAGGCGGCAGCCGAGGAATATGACCGCGATGAAGACGGATACGATACGTACGAAGAAGACCAGGATATGTACGACGAGAATGACGGTGACGGCGGAGACTATTATTACGATGATTACGGCAACCGTAGATATTATTAAATAAATACCGGAAAAAGTTGACCAATATATTGAAGTCCGTGTTTATTTCAGCTATTATGGTCTCAGCATTGCGAAAAAGCATGCAGTATTAATCTGATATCAGAACTATTTCAAGGAGGAATTTAATGCTTCAGGAAATAATTGATGAACTGTCACAGTACACAGATGTTCCGCCGGAACAGATCAATGAGGATTCTAACCTGATCGATGACCTTGAGCTCAATTCATTTGATGTTCTCACAATCGTTGCGGATTTTGAGGATCAGTATGGGATTTCTATCCCGGATGAGCAGATCATGGAATTCCATACAGTCAGGGACGTAGAAGAGTTTTTGGAGAAGAATAAATGAAAGCGTATCCGATATACGAACTGACGCAGGTAGAAAACCTGCGTCATTTAATTGACATCAGAGTAGAAGACAACCCGAACGGTACAGCTTTTTTTTATACCGGGGATGACGGAAGTGTAAAGACTGTAACTTACAGCAGGTTCAGAGATGACGTCGCTGCCTGCGCAACATATTTTATGTCCCTGGGATACAGGGATGGTGCCCACATTGCGCTCCTCGGAGTGAACTCGTATGAGTGGCTGGTCACCTTCTTTGCCGTATGCAACAGCGGCAATGTAATTCTGCCCATGGATGCAAGACAGCCTGTTGAAAATACAATGAAGCTTCTTGTATCAGGCGACTGCACGACACTTGTGTATTCAAAGGAATTTGCTCCGGCAATCCCTGCATTTGCCGCAAATATCCCGGGATTTAAAGGCTTCCCGATGACGGAGGCAGCCTCGTGGATCGCTGAAGGCGAGAGGCTGATCGAGGCAGGGGATCATTCATATGCGGAATATGAACTGGATGTCGACAGAGTGTGCGCACTGGTATTTACATCCGGGACGACCGGAGTTCCTAAGGGCGTCATGCTCAGCCAGAAGAACATTGCGTCGAATATCAACCAGGCCTGCGGGAATTATCATCTAGACGGTCCGGGACTGTCGCCGCTTCCCATGCATCATATGTTCGGCCTCGTTGTAGGCCATCTTATGGTATTCAATTATAATAAACCCTGCTATATCGTCACGAATATGAGAAATATCATGAAAGATATGCAGATTGCAAAGCCTGTGTGTCTCTTTGTTGTACCGATGATCATAGAGACATTTGCAAAGCAGTTCAGGAATCTGGGCAAGAGAGCCGGCGGACAGCTTACCCCCGAGATGGTCAAGGGTGCCTGCGGCGGAGCTCTCTGCGACATAATCTGCGGCGGAGCGCCTCTCATGCCCATGTACGTTCAGATGTTCCGGCAGTTCGGAATCAACCTGCTGAACGGCTACGGCATAACAGAGTGCTCTCCCGTGCTTGCGGTGAATCGCGTTCATGATTACCTCGACGGCTCAGTGGGTCCGGTTCTTCACGGCTGTGATGTAAAAATCGATGAGGATGGAGAGATCCTGGTCCGGGGTGACAACGTCATGCTCGGCTACTACAAGATGGAGAAGGAGACAGAGGAAGCCTTTAAGGGCGGATGGTTCCACACGGGAGACATCGGCAGAATAGAGGACCATTATCTCATCATCACAGGCAGGACCAAGAACCTGATCATCACTTCCAGCGGCGAGAATGTATCACCGGAGGAGCTTGAGGACAAGCTGCTTGCGGATCCTGCGGTCGCGGAGGCTATTGTCTATGAGAAGGATAATGTCCTTGCGGTCCAGATTTATCCTGAGCCGGAAGCACATGCCCCGGAGGAATATTTCAATGCTCTGCTCGCTAAGGTAAATAAGGGAGAACCGGTCTACCGTCAGATGAAAAAACTCATTGTTAGAACGGAGCCGTTCACACGCAATTCCACAGGCAAGATCATCAGGGCGCTTATTAAATAATTTCATACAGATATCAGCACCTGACGGGGGCCGCAAAAGCGGCTCCCGTTTCTAATGAAGAAGATGCCGGTGCCGGAACATGATGCCTGGTTACAGCCTGTCTGAACGAGACTATAAATACTGTCAAAAAAGTACTGTTAAAGAAGATTTGTTAATTACAATTTGAACAATTTACGGTATACTTGTATTTAGTATGGGATATTTCCGCAGAATTTGCGGTTCTTATAATTATTGAAACCCGGAGGCATGAAAAATGGCGAATACACTTATTCTATATGATGGAAAACTGAGTTCAACTGAGCGGGTCGCAAACAGTCTCGGTATGATTATCGGGAATGTCTGCATAGCTGAAATCTCAGAGGCGCCGGAGGACATTTCTCCGTATGACGGATTCTGCTTCATTTTTAATTTTTATGGGGCGCTGACAGCCGGAAAGACTCGTCAGTATCTCACCGCACACAGAGAGGCGATGGTCGGAAGGCGTATCGCTCTTGTCGGCATGGGATTCTCGGATAATGGGTTCACAAAGTATGTGGTCGATATGGAAGATGCAGTCGGTGAAGGGATTTCCATCACAGGAATGTTCATCAACGATGAGAATCAGGTGTTCGAGAGCGGTTTTCAGATCGCAAGAATGTTCCGTGCGCCGTGGAATGAAATGGATCCGGATGAACTCACGAATATTATCGATGAGTATATCAAAACACACACGACCCTCGCCCTTGCCACTGCCGGCAAAGGCAATGTGAGGTGCACTCCGCTTGAGTACAATTATAAGGACGGGGTATTCTATATTGTCACCGAGGGCGGTCTTAAATTCAGGAGCCTTCTTTCAAATGATGATATCTCCGCTGCCATTTTCGAGCCCTATGACGGGTCTATGGATCACATCTCCGGTCTTCAGTTCTCCGGCAAGGCCTCAATCGTTGAGCGGGGCAGCGATGAGTATTGGGAAGTTCTCAGACAGAAGAATGTGACGAAAGAGGCATGTGAGAATCTGCCCGTCGAGCTCTTTATCGTGAGGATCGTTCCCCTGCGCTACGAGTTCCTCTGCTCAAAATTCAATGAGGACGGATACGATGCTAAACAATTCGTGAATACGAGATTTGCAAAGCAGCGATGGGAGGACGGAGTCGCATTTGCCAAAGAGAAAGTTGACCATGAGGCTGTCGCACGCCGTGAGATGGCAGAGAAGGCAGCCGCGGCAGAGAAGGCGATCGAAGAGAACAAGAGGAGCATCAGTTTTACCGAAATTCAGGAAGTCAGGAAACCCTACGACTCCAGCGATATCGAAGCTCTACTCAGGGAGGCCGAGGAGCCTTCGGATGAAGTTCCGGATGAGCCGGCGGAGTCGACGGCAGGAATCGATGATGAGGCAGAGGCCGATTACGACCCGGTCAACAATGAGGATGATGAGCTGGATGATTCTGACGAGATCGCAGATGACTTTGACGATGACCTCGAAGATGATTTAAATGATGACCTCGAAGATGATGAGGATGACGACTTCGAATATGAGTTTGATGACGACTTCGAAGATGATGAAGATGAGTTCGAGGACGATTATGATGAGTCGGATGATGATCTTCTGGGATTCGAAGACGAATACGAGGAGGAACCGGTACGCGAGATCACAAAGGCTTCCGGTGAAATAGATATTGAGGAACTCCGTAGACTTATGGAAGAGGATGAGAATAATGAGTCTTCCGGAGATTATACATTTGCTGACGAAGGTGAGTACGATGATGCGGAGTCGGACGATGATGAATATGAGGATGATGAGTACGATGACGATCTGGGCGATGATGAGTATGAGGACGATGATCTGACAGACGATGAGTATGAAGATGACGAGCAAAGGTCCGGCAGGGAGAAGAAGGGCGGCTTCAGCCTGAAGAATTTCCTGGCGAGTGCGTTCGGCCGCAAAAAATCTGTCGAAGACGAGTACGAGGAAGA
The DNA here is from genome assembly GCA_017404585.1 of Lachnospiraceae bacterium. Lineage (GTDB taxonomy): Bacteria > Bacillota > Clostridia > Lachnospirales > Lachnospiraceae > Chordicoccus. The sequence continues at coordinate 58 of JAFRCB010000010.1, read as the reverse complement.
TGAATACGAAGACGACGAGTATGAGGATGATGAGTTAGGCGAGTACGAAGACGACGAG
>JAFRCB010000124.1 GCA_017404585.1 Lachnospiraceae bacterium | reverse complement strand
GCTCTTCGTACGTTGAACTTATATTACTGTGCACAGTTAAACATTTACGAAATTAATCTACATCCTGTTTAATGATCTCTCTTTTATTATAAGATCCGCAGGCTTTGCAGACGCGATGCGGTACTGTGAGAGCACCACACTTGCTGCACTTGACCAGTGTCGGAGCTGTCATCTTCCAATGACCTGCTCTGGACTTGTCACGTCTTGCAGAACAATGTTTATTCTTCGGACAAATGGACATACTTAACACCTCCTATCCTTTAGACATCTGCACTATTATACATAGAAGGCTCGTCACTTGTCACCAGCAAATTTTATAAATTTTCAGAATTGTATCTGTGCTTTTTACAGTTCATGCATGTGATGTTTGCGGCGGGTCTCAAGTTTCAGTATAATTCAGGCAGGCTGCTTGAGTAATTTGGCTATCGGCGCAAAGCATTCATCTTCGTGAGAAAAACATTGCAGGTCCGACCGAGAGATCAAAAGATGCGTTAGCATCTTTTAAGCTCGCAGGGCAGGACCTGCGTTTTTCTATGAAGATGATGTTTGCGGCGGGCTTAAGGCTTCGCAGCAGCCTGATTAGGCTGAATTAAGCGAGGCCTGCTACGCGGACTGTCTCGCGAGCGATTGCAAGCTCTTCGTTCGTCGGCAGGCAGAATACGCGGACCTTGGACTCAGGTGTCGTGAGCTCTGCTTTCTTGCCGCGGATGTTGGCCTTCTCCGGATCCGGGATGATGCCGAGGTAGCCGAGGCGGTTGATGATGTCGCCGCGTGTTGTGACGTCGTTCTCGCCGATACCACCGGTGAAGGAGATAGCGTCTACGCCGTTCATGACAGCTGCGTATGCGCCGATGTACTTGACAACGCGATGCTTGAAAGCGTCAAGAGCGAGTTTAGCGCGCTCATTGCCCTCAGCTGCAGCAGCTCCGAGATCACGGAAGTCGGAAGATACGCCGGACATAGCGAGAACGCCGGACTTCTTGTTAAGGATGTTAAGAACTTCATCAACTGTGAGGCCTTCGCCGTTGGCGATAGTCTGAACAACTGCCGGATCAACATCACCGGAACGAGTTCCCATGATGAGGCCTTCAAGAGGCGTAAGGCCCATGGATGTGTCTACGCACTTGCCGCCGATGGATGCGGAGATGGAGGAGCCGTTGCCGAGGTGGCATACGATGACTCTCTGATTCCCTTCCGGAAGTTTAGCGTACTTGATCGTCTCAGCGGAAACGAACATGTGGCTTGTTCCGTGGAAGCCGTAGCGGCGGATAGAGTATTTCTCATAATACTTCGGGTCAATGCCGTACATGTAAGCGTACGGCTCCATGCCCATACCGAATGTTGTATCGAATACAGCTACGTTCGGCTTGCCCGGCATAGCTGCCTGGCATGCTTCGATACCCATAAGGTTTGCCGGATTGTGAAGCGGTCCGAGCGGGAAGCACTCTTTGATGACTTCTTTGACCTTGTCGTCAACAAGTGAGGACTCCGTAAACTTGATGCCGCCATGGAGTACGCGGTGGCCGATAGCTGTGATCTCATCAACATTTTCTACAACACCGTGATCCTTGTCCACGAGAGCCTCAAGGACCATCTCGATTGCCTGTTTATGTGTCGGCATCGGAGCTTCACAAACATAGTCCTCCTTGCCCGGCACCTTGTGTGTCAGAACGGAGCCGTCAATACCGATACGCTCACAGAGACCTTTAGCCTTTACGGATTCATCTGTAATGTCGATCAGCTGGTACTTGAGTGAGGAACTTCCTGCGTTGATAACTAAGATTTTCATAAATACATGTCTCCTTTATTATGTGATCAGCCCTGCATCTGAGCCTGAACTGCTGTGATAGCTACTACACCGACGATATCTTCTGCGAAGCAGCCGCGGGACAGATCATTGACCGGAGCTGCGAGACCCTGTGTCATCGGGCCGTAAGCTTCAGCCTTGGCAAGTCTCTGGACAAGTTTGTAGCCGATGTTGCCGGCATCGAGGTTCGGGAAAATAAGTGTATTTGCATGACCTGCGACCTTGCTGCCCGGAGCCTTGAACTCGCCGACAGACGGTACGATGGCCGCGTCGAGCTGAAGCTCGCCGTCAAGAGCGAGATCCGGATTCTCTTCCTTGGCGATCCTTGTAGCTTCCTGAACCTTTGTGACGTCATCGTGCTTAGCGGATCCGAATGAGCTGTAGGAAAGCATAGCGACCTTCGGCTCGTCACCTGTCAGTGATCTGTAGGAATCTGCGGAAGACTTTGCGATAGCTGCAAGCTCCTCAGCCGTCGGATTCTGGTTGAGGCCGCAGTCTGAGAATACAAATGTGCCGTGATTGCCGAACTCGCAATCCGGAACGTTCATAAGGAAGAATGAAGAAACAAGCTTTGTGCCCGGGGCTGTCTTAAGGATCTGAAGGCTCGGACGAAGTGTGTCAGCTGTTGAATGGCATGCACCGGAGACCATACCGTCGGCATCGCCCATCTTGACCATCATGACGCCATAATATGTGTAGGATTTCAAAAGAAGCTCTGTGGCCTTCTCGACTGTCATGCCCTTCTTCTGGCGAAGCTCGACCAATTTTTCAATGTAAGCCGGTGTCTTGTCGCACTTAGCCGGATCTACAATGATAGCGCCTGTGATATCCGTATCCTGCTTGTTGGCTGCGACTTCTTCTTCAGAACCGATAATGATGACTTTGGCGAATCCTTCTTTCAGGATCTGCTCAGCGGCCTTGTATGTACGGATGTCTTCTGACTCCGGAAGTACAATTGTCTTGATATCCTGTTTTGCGCGCGCTTTAATCTGTTCAATAAAACTCATAGCTGCATCTCCTCTTTCGTAACGGTGTGGCATTAATAGTATCTGATGGAGTCTGCGCTTCTACTGGCATGGCGCCGGCAGGCCTCATCTGTATAATATACACTTAACTGTATTATACCCTACAAAAATTTTATGAACAAGTACAATACTTGTATTTCGTTCGACACATAAGGTACTAAATGTTGTACAATCAGTTACAAAGATACTACTTATTGTATTATCTTATATATAATATCCCTCAAACTCACTGACACAGCTCTTAATCTGATATTTCGGATAGTGGAGGAAATACTTTGAAGACCGCTCTTATAGTTGCGGAGTTCAATCCGTATCACAATGGACATAAATATATAGCAGAAAAAGCACGGGAGCTTACTCACGCGGACTATGTTATTGCGCTGATGAGCGGTGATTACGTGCAGCGCGGAGCACCTGCAATTGTAAACAGATATGTCAGGACAGAAATGGCTCTCTTTTCCGGGATTGATATGGTCATTGCATTTCCGACGAGATACGCGACCTGCTCTGCTGAAGAGTACGCAGCAAATGCACTTCGAATCGCCGCTTCCCTTGGCTGTATTGATTTTCTCTTTTTTGGCTCTGAGTGCGGTGATATTGACAGATTGACCGAAGCTGCCCGCTTTCTGGTTCTTGAACCTGATGATTATAAGGAACGTCTCAGGGAGTACCTTAAACAGGGAATTTCGTTTCCGAAAGCAAGAGCACTTGCTCTCCCGCAGTTTGAAGACTTACTTGGCTCACCCAACAATATTCTCGGGATTGAATATATCAAGGCCATTCTTCGCGGAAATTATGATATTCAGCCAGGAACATGCAGTCGAATCGGAACTGATCACGGCAGTTCCGCAGTTTCAGACGGATATGCGTCAGCGACAGCCTTAAGGGAGCTGCTTTACAGTCATACTGACAGTGATAATCGTTCGTTCTTCGCTTCCGCTTTTATACCGACTTCTTCTTATGTAGTATTACAGTATGAAATAGAGAATAACAGACTGGTCTGTGAGAATGACCTGACATTCATGCTGGCTTCCGCCCTTTGGGAGGCAAAATCTTCCGCGGAACTCACTAAATACTTGTCCGTATCTGAAACGCTGGCCAATGCTGCCTGGTCATCGAGGGAAAAGTGCCTTTCTTTCACGGAATTTGCATTGCTGCTTAAAAATCGGTCACTCACTTATACGCATGTATGCAGAGCTCTCCTTCACATAGCGTTAAGAATCGAGAATAATCCCGCGTCTGACTTCGCTAATATCCTTGGGATGAGGAAGAAAGCCGGGCCGCTTGCCGCCAGGATGTCGGAAACATCCCGGATACCG
>JAFRCB010000123.1 GCA_017404585.1 Lachnospiraceae bacterium | reverse complement strand
TGCCACACGAAAGCCCCGGCAATGCTTGAGCTCAGCGCTGAGCAGGTAAAGAAGGCGCGCTTCTATTGCGAGTTCGTCGAGTTCTCGGCCGAGGACGCCACCCGCGCGGAGCCGGAATTCCTCTATAAGGCTATTGCCACCGCTATCGACGCAGGCGCATACAAAATCACAGTATGTGATACAGCAGGTATCATGACACCGGATGAATTCGGCACTTTTGTCAAAGGCATCATGGAGAATGTCCCGGCTCTTGCCGACATTGAGCTCTATGTACAGATCAGCGACACGATGCATATGGCAGTCGCGTGCGCGGCGGCAGCGGTCCGCGAGGGCGCGGTCGGCGTGAAGTGCACAGCCCTTCCGAACGGTTTCGTGACAATGGAAGAGCTTGCCAAGTTCGTCCAGGTCAAGGGCAATGATTACGATATCATGACACAGGTCCGCACGACAGAGCTTCACAGATCTGTCATGCAGCTGAAGAAAATCCTCGAGCCGGAAGAGGAGGAGATATCCCGCTTCTCCAATATCGGTCTCGGTGATATTGCAAATGTCTGTCTCGACCAGAACGATGACATCACCGAAGTAATCAAGGTGGTCCGCCAGATGGGCTATGACCTCAGCGAGGAGGATAATGCCAAGGTGTTTGAATCCTTTAAGAGAGTCGCAGCAAAGAAGCATTTCGTAGGCACCAAGGAGCTTGACGCGATCATCGCGAGCACAGCGATGGAAGTTCCTGCCACATATCAGATCGTAAATTATGTCATTAACAGCGGCAACGTGATCACGGCGACAGCCAATCTCCTGCTCTCAAGGAACGGCGAGGAAGTTCGCGGTGTAGGCATCGGCGACGGTCCGATCGATGCAGCCTTCCAGGCTATTGAGCAGGTCATCGGCCACCACTATGAGCTCGATGATTTCCAGATCCAGACTGTCACAGAAGGCCGTGATGCCATGGGAAGCGCTCTGGTCAAGCTCCGCGCGGGCGGCAGAGTCTACTCCGGCAACGGCATTTCCACAGACATTATCGGCGCGTCGATCCGCGCTTACATCAGCGCTCTGAATAAGATCGTTTACGAAGAGGCTTGAGATTTTGAGATTCTAAGACACATCCTGCTGTCTGACCGGGGAATCATATAAATCGGATTACCGTACGCAGCATCCGTGAAAAAAGGTGCGGGACGTCGGATACCGATCACTGTCTGCGGATTCAACAGCCTGCAGGCGATGGATGAAAAGCCCGGAAAAAGAATGCTGATCGTATAAGAGGAGGAAATAATTTGAAGCTGTCATTTTCAATTCAGAACTGGAAAAATATGAGCTGGGATGAATTCTGCGACGTGGCTGAAGCTACGCGCATGCAGGGCATCGAGCTCTATGACATACAGGGCCCGGTCTTCAGAGGCAAAACTTCCCCGTCCAACCCGGAGAGGGCAGCCGCCACGAGACGCTACCTTATTTCGAAGAACCTTAAGGTCCCGTGCGTGAACACCGTGAATGATTTCACGACACCCGAATTCATCAGAGAATTCAATGAGTGCGTCACAGTGGCTCTGAACCTCGGCATCGAGTTCATCGGTATTCACACGAAAAATGCAAATATGGACGAGGCCGCGGAAGCCCTGTCCATGATCCTCGAGATAGTCGGCGAGAGAAAGGTGACTGTCCTCGTTGAGACAGCGGACGCGTATGCGGGCACACTGCATCTGCGCGACCTTCTGAACCGGTTCTCCGATGACCGCCTCGCTGCCCTTTGGGACATGCACACGACAACGGTCGTGGCCAAAGAGGACGCGGAGGAAACGATCACTAACCTCGGCGCGTATGTGAAGCATGTACATATCCATGACTTCAGAAGAAACGGTCAGGAGATCCGTCCGGAGCTCATCGGCGAGGGCGGCCTGCCCATGCAGGATCTCGTGAATGCGCTCCGCTCTGTCAACTACGACGGTTTCGTGTCCCTTGAGTGGGATCCGGAGTGGATCCACGGTCTTGAGGACATTGAGATCATTCTCACACATTTTGAAAATGCGATGAGACCCTATGAAAATACCAAGAGGGGCAACCGCCACCTGTACTGGAGCAACCGGCATAAAGGCCGCTACGTGTGGAAGAAGGGTGACCTTATCGACAAGACCTTCCCGCAGGTGCTTGACACCATGGTGGAAGAGTTCCCGGACCAGACGGCCATCAGGTTTACTACGCTCGATTATACAAGAACGTACAGTCAGTTCAGGGACGACGTGGATGAATTCGCAAGAGCTCTTGTATCGCTCGGCGTCAAAGCCGGCTCCAAGGTCACCATCTGGGCCACCAATATTCCTCAGTGGTATCTGACATTCTGGGCGACAACTAAGATCGGCGCGGTCCTTGTCACAATGAATACAGCCTACAAGATCCACGAGGCAGAATATCTGCTGCGCCAGTCCGACACTCATACGCTGGTCATGATTCAAGGCTACCGCGACTCTCATTATGATAAGATAATGGATGAGCTTTGCCCGGAGATGAAGGATAATAAGCCCGGCCAGCCGCTGCACTGCAAGAGACTTCCGTTCCTTCGCAACGTGATTACCTGCGGTTTCCGCATGCCGGGAGCTCTGACCTGGGAAGAATCGCTTGAATACGCGCCAAGAACTCCGATTGAGGAGATCGCACGCATGGCAGCCGCTGTCGATGTCAACGATGTCTGCAACATGCAGTATACATCCGGTACAACAGGATTCCCGAAGGGTGTCATGCTGACTCACTACAATATAGTCAATGACGGAAAGAGCATCGGCGACGGTATGGATCTGTCCACAGAGGACAGAATGATGATTCAGGTCCCGATGTTCCACTGCTTCGGCATGGTCCTCGCAATGACGGCGACCATGACCCACGGCGGAACGATCCTGCCGATTCCTTATTTCTCACCGAAATCCTCGCTGGCCTGTATTCACAATGAGCACATTACCGCCTTCCACGGCGTTCCGACCATGGTCATAGCTATGCTCGCCCATGAGGATTTCCCGAAGACAAGCTTTGCTCACATGCGTACGGGTATCATGGCAGGAAGTCCCTGCCCGATCGCGGTCATGAGAGATGTCGTAGAGAAGATGCATATGCCGGAGATTGTCATTGTCTACGGTCAGACAGAAGCTTCGCCGGGATGCACTATGAGCCGCACGACCGATCCTCTGGAAGTCCGCGTTACCACAGTCGGCAGCGCGTTCCCTGAGGTCGAGTGCAAGATCGTTGATCCGGAGACCGGTGAGGACTGCCCGGATGAAGTCATCGCTGAGTTCGTAGCCCGCGGCTACAACATCATGAAGGGCTATTATAAGATGCCGAAGGCTACCGCAGCAGCCATCGACAAGGACGGCTGGCTGCACACAGGCGACCTCGCGTGCAGGACACCGGAGGGCAACTACCGCATTACTGGCCGCCTTAAGGATATGATCATCCGCGGTGGTGAGAATATTTACCCGAAGGAGATCGAGGAATTCATCTACACGCATCCGAAGGTAAGCGACGTTCAGGTCATCGGAGTTCCGGACCAGGCATTGGGTGAGGAGATCATGGCCTGCATCATCCTTAAAGAGGGTGAGACTATGACGGTCGAGGAGATGAAGAAATTTGTTCTTGACCACATGGCAAAGCATAAAGTTCCCAAGTACATCGATTACGTGGACAGCTTCCCGATGAATGACGCGGGCAAGATCCAGAAGTTCAAGATGCGCGAAGCCGCGGTCAAGAAGCTCGGCCTCGAGAAGGCGGCGAGCATCGTTACAGCTTAAAATGTGACGGTTCAGATAGGCTGCACTGAAGCTCGATAAACCGGCGCAAACATCATCTTCATCGAAAAGCGTAAGTCCTACCCTGCGAGCTAAGCAACGCATATGCGTTGCTTAGCTCTCGGTCGGACTTACAATGCTTTTCTCACGAAGATGGATGTTTTGCTGCCGGATAGCGAATTGTAAGATGCAGCCTGTCTGAACTGTTTGGAAATAATAATTAAGTTTGCGGCCTGTGCCGCATAAAACACTGCAACGGAGGCAAAAAGAAATGTCTGACAGACAGAAAACATATGTGACCGTCGACGGCAACGAGGCGGCCGCATATATTGCATACGCATTCACAGAAATAGCGGCCATCTATCCGATCACACCGTCATCCCCGATGGCGGGAAAGACGGATGCCTGGTCGGCCAAGGGCAAGAAGAACATTTTTGGCAGAAGAGTCCGCCTTGTAGAGATGCAGGCGGAATCAGGCGCGATCGCGGCCGTCCACGGCGCTCTTCAGACCGGCGCGCTTGCAACCAGCTACACCTCTTCCCAGGGCCTTATGCTGATGATCCCGACCATGCACCGCATCGCCGGTGAGCGTCTTCCGGGCGTTCTCCACGTAGCCAGCCGTACGGTCGGCGGCCACGCGCTCTCGATCTTCGGTGACCACTCTGACGTCATGAACTGCAGACAGACCGGATGGGCACTGCTCTCTTCGGGAAGTGTGCAGGAGGTCATGGATCTCGGGGGAATTGCCCATCTGGCAGCCGTTAAGGGCCGCGTACCCTTTATCCACTTCTTCGACGGCTTCCGCACGTCCCACGAGATCGACAAGGTCGAGCAGATGGACTACAAGGATCTCGAAGCTCTCCTTGACCGGGAGGCTCTCGAAAAGTTCCGCGCAGATGCCCTGAACCCGGAGCATCCGATGATCCGCGCGACGGTCCAGAACCCGGACATCTTCTTCCAGATCAAAGAAGCCAGCAACCAGGATTACGCCAATCTCCCGGATATCGTTGAAGATTATATGGGAAAGATCAACGAGATCACCGGCAGAGACTATCACATTTTCAACTATTACGGGGCACCGGATGCCGAGCGCGTGATTGTCGCTATGGGCTCTGTCTCCGGCTGTATCGAGGAGTCAGTTGACTACCTGAACGCCCGCGGCGAGAAGGTCGGTTTTATTCAGGTCCACCTCTATCGCCCGTTCGACGTGAAGCGCTTCGTGGAGGCTATTCCGGCGACCTGCAAGTCCATCGCTGTCCTTGACCGCACGAAGGAGATGGGCGCTTCCGGCGACCCGCTCTATCTTGACGTGTGCGCAGCCCTTCGCGGCCGCGCGGATGTGACTCTGGTCGGAGGCCGCTACGGTCTGTCCTCCAAGGACACGACACCGTCTCAGATCGCCGCTGTGTACGCTAACCTGAAAGCCGAGAAGCCGCTTGACAGCTTCACGATCGGCATCATTGACGATGTGACTCACCTGTCTCTGCCCGAGACGGAGAAGCTGGATCTTTCCGGCGACGGTCTTGTGGCCTGCAAGTTCTGGGGACTTGGCGGCGACGGTACTGTAGGTGCAAATAAAAACACAGTCGAGATCATCAACTCCCACACAGAGAAGTTTGCCCAGGCCTACTTTGAATATGACGCAAAGAAGTCCTTCGGTATCACAAAGAGTCATCTCCGCTTCGGCGACAGGCCGATCCGGTCCTCTTACTACGTAAAATCAGCGGACTTCATTGCCTGCCACAATCCGACCTACATTGAGAAGTATGACATTGCGTCGGAAGTGAAGCCGGGCGGCAGCCTGCTCATCAACTGTCCGTGGGACGCGGAGGAGCTTGCGCAGCATTTGCCGGCCAAGGCAAAGCGCGAGATCGCGGCAAAGGGAATTCGCCTCTACACGATCGACGCGATTAAGATCGCCCGCGAACTTGGTCTCGGCGGTCATTTCAACATGGTCCTTCAATCTGCTTTCTTCAACATCATGCCGGTCATCCCGGTGGAGGATTCCGTGTCCTTCATGAAAGCTGCGGCGGAGAAGACCTATTTCGCCAAGGGCGAGGACGTCGTCCGCAAAAACCTTGCGGCCATCGATGCCGGAGCCACCGCATATGTGGAGGTGGAAATTCCGGAAGACTGGAAGGATGCACAGGACGCACCGAAGGCTCCGAGAAATGTTCCGGAATATGTCACCGAGATCCTTGACCCGATCAATGAGCAGAAGGGCGATGACCTGCCGATCAGCCGCCTGATGCGGTATAAGGATGGCGTCATGGATATGGGCCTTACGGCATTTGAAAAGCGCGGCATCGCGACGCGGGTTCCGGTATGGGATTCGGCAAAATGCATCCAGTGCAACCGCTGCGCATATGTCTGCCCGCACGCAGTCGTTCGTCCGTATCTTCTGACAGAGGAAGAAAAAGCGGGAATGCCGGACGGCATGAAGGTAGTCAAAGCCATGGGTAAACAGGCTTCCGGTATGTACTTTACTATGCAGATCTCTGAGCTCGACTGCACGGGCTGCGGAAGCTGCGCGTATGTATGTCCGGCAAAGGAGAAGGCCCTTACTATGGTCCCGATGGCAGAGGCTGAAGACACATCCGCTTCCTGGGAGTACGCGCTTGCTCTTCCGGAGAAAGAGGACATCTTCGATCCGTATACAATCAAGGGAAGCCAGTTCCGCCGTCCGCTGCTCGAGTTCTCGGCAGCCTGTGCGGGCTGCGGCGAGACACCGTACGCGAAGCTGCTCACCCAGCTTTACGGCGACCGCGTCTACTGGGCAAATGCCACCGGCTGCTCTCAGGCCTGGGGCTCCGCAATGCCGGGTATCCCGTACACCGTAAATCAGAAGGGCTGCGGTCCGGCATGGTCCAACTCCCTCTTTGAAAATAACGCAGAGTTCTCTCTCGGCATGGTGCTGTCTGTAAATCATCAGAGAGAGGCCGAGAAGGAGCGGGTAGAAAACTATCGCGCAGCCTGTGATGACGCGTCTGTGTGCGCAGCCATCGACGCATGGCTTGATACTTACGATGATTTTTATGCTTCACCGGCAACGACCGAAAAGCTTATAGAGGCTCTCGGAACAATGTCCGATCCGCAGGCGGCGGAGATCCTCCGCTATAAGGATCAGCTTGCCAAGAAGACTTTCTGGATGTACGGCGGCGACGGCTGGGCCTATGACATCGGCTTCGGCGGTCTCGACCATGTTGTCGCGAGCGGCGAGAATGTCAACGTACTCATCGTCGACACGGAAGTTTATTCCAACACAGGCGGACAGTCATCGAAGGCGACGCCGGTCGGCGCGGTAGCGCAATTTGCAGCTGCCGGAAAGAAGCAGCCGAAGAAGGATATCGGCAGCATGCTGATGACCTACGGCAATGTGTACGTAGCTCAGATCGCCATGGGCGCGGACTACAATCAGTGCCTCCGCGCGGTCCGAGAAGCGCAGGAGTTCGACGGCCCGTCCGTCATCATCGCTTACGCGCCCTGCATGGAGCACGGACTTAAGTGCGGCACAGACAAGGTCATGGACGAGATGAAGCGCGCTGTCGACGCGGGCTACTGGTTCCTGTACCGCTTCAATCCGAATGCGGAGAAGAAATTCACGCTCGACTCCAAGGAGCCGACTATGGACTACGAGGAGTTCCTCGACGGCGAAGTCCGCTACGCGTCGCTGCGCCGGACGTTCCCGGAGAACGCGAAGACGCTGTTTGCGGAGGGTGCGAAGCAGGCAAAGGCCAAGTACGCGAAGTATAAAGCAGAAGAATAATGAATTGACAGGGGCTGCCGGGGTTCGGCAGCCCTTTTTGTTGAGTGGCGGCGACGGTCATCTTGGTTCTGCTCGGCGTTCATTGACTGCTCGGGAGGTTTGAGGGCAGTAGCTATCAATGAAATCACGTCTAATCAACTGAAAGTAAGAAAGCCGGCTTTCAGTCATCTTAGCTAGAACAGAGGAACATGACTGCCTGGGAGGCATGGAGGGCAGTAGCTATTATTGAAATCACCTTTATTCGGCTGATTGAAGAAATCGATGGCTGGCAGTGACCTACGTATCAAAAGACGCTTGATGACTGCCCGCATGACATAGGGGGCAGTTACATTCGTTGAAACCACCTTTTGTCAAGTGCTGGTTCAAACCTGATCTAATCAAGTCTTACCATCATCTAATTTCAGATTCAAAAAAGTGACTGCTCCTTAGCCTTAAACTCAAGTAACGTCCTCAGCGGATTTAGCTAAAAGTGAACTGAGGTGACTGCCTGTGGCAGATGATTTCAAGTAACGTCCTTATAATGGTGTAAAATCAAAATTTAAAAAAGAGCCACTGGCTCCAACCTTTAGGTATAATAAGATCACCACAACCAAAATAATACCGGAGGTAGAACACAATGGCTCAACTCAATATTACTCTAAATCAGGATGAAATTCTACAGTTATTATCTCAGAATCATGATGAGGCTCTCCGTAAACTTTTAACCGACAGTGTGAATGCTATTCTCAACGCTGAATCTGCTGCTCAATTAGGTGCTGAGCCTTACGAGCGAACTCCTGAGCGTACAGATAGCCGAAACGGATATAGAGAAAGAACACTCAAAACCAGGATCGGAAGCATTACTCTGGCTGTTCCGCGACATCGCAACATACCATTCAGAACCCTTGTGTTTGAAAACTACTCCAGAAGTGAGGCTTCTCTCGTTGCATCAATGGCTGAAATGGTCGTTAATGGTGTCTCAACTCGAAAGGTCAGCAAGGTAATGGAAACGCTCTGTGGAACGTCCTTTTCGAAATCAACGGTATCTGAGGTATGCAAGGAGCTGGATGCTATTGTTAATGAATTTAAGAACAGACAGCTGAATGGCGTTTATCCGTTTTTGCTTGTTGATGCAACTTATCTCAAAGCAAGAGAAAACCATAGGATCACATCCAAGGCCCTCATGATTGCAGTGGCTCTAACAGATGAAGGCAAGCGTGAGATAATAGGGTTTGATGTTTTTGACAATGAATCGAAAGAAACATGGCGTACGTTCTTTGGCTCCCTTAAGGCACGTGGTCTTACAGGATTAAAGCTGGTCACTTCAGACGCCCACGACGGGATCATATATGCTCTCAGCAAAGAGTTTCCTGAGGTGCCCTGGCAAAGATGCCAGACACACTTTTCGAGAAATGTTATGGATTGTGCACCCAAAAAATATCAGAAAGCAATCCATGCCGGCTTGCTAGATATGTATCATTCAAAAACAATTGAAGAAGCCCGTAAAAAGCGGGATATGCTAATTGAAGAATACCGTGGTGTCGCGGATAAGGCCATGGAGCGCCTGGATAACGGTTTTGAAAGTGTAATGACAGTAATGGCTCTTCCCGAGAGGATGCGCCGCTTTTTCCGAACCACTAATCATCTCGAACGTTTAAATAGAGAAGTAAAACGCAGATCTACTGTAATAAATGTATTTCCGAATGCTCAATCCATCATAAGAATAATAGGCAGTGTTTTACTTGAACAAAACGATATATATATCACTCAGCATAAGATAGCACTCACTAAGAAAGACTTCGATGAAATGAATAGATCATCAACTACAAAGCTGATAGAGATTGCCAAGGAGCAGCAGCGATTATTGGCAGCTTAATAAAATATTACCTAAAGGTTATTTACACACAAATTTGGACTTGACCTGATTTCACCCTTGCAGGGCACTGCATATGTATGTTATTTTACAAGATCGACTGCCGGCTTCTTAATTAGAAGGTTTTATACCAGATCATTTACCAGAGGCAAGGCTGAAATAGAAAATATCAGATCGAAGTTTTACTGAAACAAAGCCACGGACTTCGAAAAGTCCAGATCTTATAGTAAAATAATGCTATGCGAACCCCTTTTACATGTACAGCCCGATAATACGACATATCGAGGCTATTATTAAATCAAACTTCCGATCGATATGGAAACCATGATCTCGGCTGATGATTTGATCCGCTTTCTGTGTACATTTGTCGCGGGAAGGGAGCTTTCGAAATCTATGCCACCTATGACAGGATTCGGAGAAATCAGGCAAATCTAAAGATAATTGTATCCATGGCAACAACTGCAAGTCTCCAATGGAGGAACGAAACAAATGACTGAATGTCCCGAATGTGAAGAAACAAAAGAGGCAGGATACTCTGGAAAGGATTACAACGGAGTACGGGCCACAGCTCTGGATGAACCGAAGTATTCAGACGGAAGGCAGATTTGCGAGAAATTGGAACAGGAGGGACTGATATGAATAATACAATGGAATACAAAGGTTATATCGGAAGTGTTGAGTTTTCTGAGGCTGATCAGATTCTATATGGCAAAGTTCAAGGGATTCGATCATTAATTTCCTACGAAGGAACGACGGTATCTGAACTCATTAATGATTTTCATGGTGCTGTTGATGACTATCTCGCGCTTTGTGCTGAGGAAGGAATAACTCCGGAAAAGGCATTTAAGGGAAGCTTTAATGTTCGGTTCAAAAATCCAGACCTTCACAGGCGTGCTGCTGTCTACGCATATAACCACAGCACAAGCCTCAACAGCGTAGTGGAAGAATCGGTTGCTGAATATCTTGTTGCAAGGAAAGGCTGAAAAGAGTATTAGAATATGGCGAACGAAAACGGAGAATGGATCATGCGCGGCCTCGACTGGGATAATCCCTATCGTATACGCACATGGCAGGAATTAATAAATTGGGTGAATGAGGTGGGCTTTCTGCCTCTCTTTGCAAACAGTGTGAGTGGCTTCTCAGCGGAGGAGCACGTGTCTCCGCTCTTCTGGTGGACAGGAGATCCGGAGCAGGATCCCTGGGAGTGGAGAGAAATTATCGCAAAAAGCCATCAGGTAGCCTACGGAAAGTTTTTCGGCAATAAGGCCGGATTTATCAGCGTGGACTGGCTTCCGTATTTTGCCAATTACAGAAGGGATGGATACGATTTTGACGCCAGGTGGGAAGACGGTCTGGTGGGCAGACGCGAGAAAAGTATTATGGATCTGCTGACCGGGAGAGACGATGACGGTGATATGACATTTCCGGATATCTGGCTTTTATCGACGGAACTGAAGAAGAAAGCCGGATTTGGCAAAGAAGGATCGAAGAACTTTCCCGGTATTATCACCTCACTCCAGATGCAGACATATCTTGTCATTGTCGATTTCCATCGGCGGGTGAATAAGAAAGGTCAGGAGTATGGCATGCCGGTTTCCGTGCTGCTCCCTCCGGAGGCGATCTGGGGTTATGAGAAGGTCACGGAGAGATATGACGAGAAGCCGGCGGAATCGTGGGACAAGATTATGGAGCGTGTGCGGACCTGTTTTCTTGGAAATGATGATAAAGAGATAATTAAGCTGATTGGGAAGAGACCAGTCTGATACGGTGAAAAATGGTGCGAACCCCATTCTATAACGAGGCTGCCGAGTTTTTTTCGGTGGACTAAAAATATAACAGAAATATTGCAAATGGTATTTCAATATTGAAAAATTAGGTGTATAGTGATTATGTATAAAATAACTCAGAGAAATTCCTGTGATTTTATGTATATCCTATAAGAAAACAGGAAATTCTGCACAACAGAAGAAGAGATACATATGAAAAGGGGGCGAGTTTATGATTAGTTTTCTTATTTGTCTTGTTCTTCTAGTTGCCAGCTACTTCACTTACGGTAAGGTAGTTGACGGTATCTTCGCGCCGGATGACCGGGAGACCCCGGCGGTCGCGATCAACGATGGTGTTGACTATGTTGTACTTCCGGCATGGAAGCTGTTCCTGGTACAGCTCCTCAACATCGCGGGCCTTGGCCCGATCTTTGGTGCTCTGCAGGGCGCTCTGTGGGGACCGATCGTATTCCTCTGGATCACTTTCGGTACTATCTTCGCAGGTGCTGTGCATGACTACTTCGCCGGTATGCTTTCGGAGAGGAACAACGGTGCTTCCATCTCTGAGGTCATCGGCATCTACCTTGGTCCGGTCATGAAGACGATCATGCGTATTTTCGCGGTCGTTCTGCTGGTCATGGTCGGTACTGTATTTGCAGTAGGCCCGGCAGGCCTTCTGGTCAAGCTTCTCTCTGAGAAGGGCGTGACAGGACCGTTCGCTCAGACAACTGTATGGCTGGCCATCATTCTTATTTATTACTTCATCGCTACATTTATTTCTATTGACCAGATCATTGGCCGAATTTACCCGGTATTCGGCATCTGCCTCATCGCGATGGCTGTCGGCGTCAGCATCGGCATCCCGATGAACGGATATACAATTCCGGAAATCTGGACACACTTCGGCAGCATGCATCCGGCAGGAACACCGATCTGGAGCTTCATGTTCATCACAGTCGCTTGCGGCGCTATTTCCGGTTTCCATTCGACACAGTCTCCGCTGATGGCCCGCTGCCTGAAATCTGAGAGACAGGGACGCTTCGTATTCTACGGCGCAATGGTCGCCGAGGGCTGCATCGCTCTGGTATGGGCTGCAGCAGGCTGCTCACTCTATGAAGTGACCGGCGGTCTGAACACAGGTCTGCAGGAAATCCTTGGCGGCGGTCAGTCCGTAGCAATCTATGATGTCTGCGTAAAGACGATGGGTTCGATCGGCGTTATCCTGGCTATGCTCGGCGTTATCGCATGCCCGATCACATCCGGCGACACAGCTTTCCGTTCCGCAAGACTTACGCTTGCTGACTGGTTCAAGATCGACCAGGAGACGATGGGCAATCGTCTGAAGCTCTGCATCCCGGTCCTCGGCGCAGGCGCTTTCCTCGGCTTCGGCAACACGCTTGGCTTCCTCAGTTACACAGTTATCTGGAGATACTTCAGCTGGACGAACCAGACACTGGCTATGATCGTTCTCTGGGCAGGCGCTATGTATCTGGCAAAGGAAGGCAAGAACTACCTTATCTGCGCGGTACCGGCTACCTTCATGAGCGCTGTCTCCGCGACATACTTTGTCATGGCTCCCGAGTGCCTCGGCATGATCCCGGCACTGAAGAGCAACACACTGATCGCATACCCGGTAGGTATCATCTGTGCGGTACTGTTCCTCTTCATTTTCCTCCGGAGCGCAAAGAAGCAGGCATAAGCAGCACATCTGACGTGAATATTGTATAATACCATTGCGGGGAACGGAGGCTGCTCCGTTCCCCGTTTTCTTTTGGCCGGAGAAGAAATTTGCGTTTACATATTTTCTTTTGGCCGGAAAAGACATTTGCTTTTTGCAAATGTTTTCTCCGACCGAAAGACAAAGCACCCTGCCGAGGTTCATCTCAGTTACTCGCACTGCTGGGAACCGGAAGGGGGTATGTAGCTGTCCGTATCGGACGTTGAGCTGGGAGATACGATACTGTATCGGAGGTTTATATGTTGATCACACCAAAACCAATAGGAAAAATGGAGCTGAGTCCCGAAGAGCTGTCGAAAGACAGGAAGGCCTGCACAAAGTACGGCCGCTGCGGAGCCGGCGAGAAAGCGCTTTATCTGGGAAGCTTCTACATATCGAGAAGATTTTATGCGCCGTATCCTGAAATCGAGCGGGTCTTTAAGAGAGTTGCCATGAGCGCCGGAGGCTTTACCGGCAAGGGGGCGTTCGGCACGATGCCTTATCTTGTCGTCGTGCTAAAGGATGGGACGGAAAAACAGAGCAACTTTAAGAGGGAGGAAGATGTCGATAAGATTCTTGTCTGGATCAAAAAGCGCCATCCGGAGATTCCGATAGTGACAAAGAAGGCTGAGGAAGAGGCTGCCAGAATGAGTGCGGCTCCCACAAAAGAGATTTCTGCGCCTGTCAGGAAGGAGATTGCGGGACTTAACAGTGATATTCGCTTCCTCGAAGAAAAACCGGAAATATCCGATAACTTGTCAATCGCCGTTCGCAGAAAGAGAATAGTTGATCAGATACCGGCCGGCAGCGTACTTCTTGTGTCGGCACTAGCTGTTTTTGGGGTGCTGATTATTGTCGGGGCGGTGTATGCATTTGCACATAAAGTGGCTATGGCACCGTACATTCTGCTTATCGGAGCGGCCTTTGTGTTCTTTGCGATTGCGACGAATATCCTGCCAATTGGACAGAATTCGAAAAAGGCGGCGGCCAAAGGTTGGGAAAAAGCCCTGGCAGATGCACGGACTTATGTCAAGGTGAAGAGAGATTTTTACCTGCCTGCCCAGTACGCACATCCGATCGTGATCAGGCGTATGATCCGTATTCTTGAGAGCGGCCGCGCAAAGACGAAGAAGGAAGCGTATGAGCTTATGAAGGCGGACCTGAAGGTCTTAAATTCCGGCGTTAAGGTGTCGCAGGAGGAACACGATGAGGTCGTTATCGTGAAGCCGCTGTTTTTGGAGTGCGGGTATAAAGACATTCTCAAATGAATTACGTGGCAAGAGCCGGTGGATTTTTCCGCACGTTTGACTTACAAACATGACTATAGCGGAAGAACCGGCAGCCTCGGTTGGAATCATACTCGAACTGTAGAGGGCTGATAGAAGGAGAGCACTATGGGTGATATTCTTGATTTTCTGAGAGAGGAAGGCGTGTCGGAGAATCTGATACGGGGCGCGGAGGACTTTCGCGCCAGATATCCGGTGAGTGATGAGTATAGAGACCGGATCCCGGACCCTCAATATTACTATTATGGGAAGGAGACCTGGGAGATGGCGCTCGCGGTCCTTCTTGCGGGCAGGAATTTGCTCCTTGCCGGTCCGAAGGCGACCGGCAAGAACGTGCTGTGCGAGAACCTAGCGGCAGTCTTCGGCCAGCCGGTATGGAATGTGTCCTTTCATATCAACATGGACGCGAGCTATCTTATCGGGACGGATACATTTGATGGGACCAAAGTCACCTTCAGACCGGGACCGATCTATCTGTGCGCTGATCGGGGAGGTTTCGGCGTCCTCGACGAGATCAATATGGCGAAGAACGAATCGCTGGCGGTCCTCCACAGCGCACTGGATTTCAGGCGGGCGATCGACGTGCCGGGCTATGACCTTATTCGGGTGAAACCACAGACCCGCTTTATCGGGACGATGAACTACGGTTACGCGGGGACGAGGGAGCTCAATGAAGCTCTTAGTTCAAGATTTGCGATCCTTTCCGTCCCGGAGATCAGCGAGACTGATCTTGACCGGCTTATTAGGAGAAGCTTCCCTGATATCAATCCCAAGATCTGTACACAGTTCGTGAAACTCTTTATGGAACTCATGAGGAAGACGGAGAAGGCAGAGATTTCGGACAGGGCGCTTGACCTTCGAGGACTGCTCGACGCGCTGAGCCTCATTCGCGAAGGGTTGACAGCGGGGCAGGCACTTCGGATGTGCATCGTTGATAAGACATTTGATGCTTACGAGCAGTCGCTAATCATGGATGTTGTGAAGGCGAGGATTCCGGCGGAGCTTGACGGGACGATTGTTTTTGGGTGAGGGGCTTTTTTCTTCTGGAGACGTCAGTGTCCTAGGTGATTGGCACGATGCAGGCGAAATTTTTCTTTAGGGCGTGATAAGGTTACAACCCGTCAAGGACCAAAGGCAGCAAACAAGCCAGAGGAGGCAGGATTTTGCTGCTTCTGCCAAAAGTCCGATGAAACCCACCAAGGTCAAAGGCAGCAAACAAGCCTGAGATAAAGTCACTGACACCAAATAAATGAGAAAGACGTATGATTAGACGTGAATACACCGGGAACGCCCGGCGAGCGAGGAACTACATATGGAATGCGGCAGGGCGGTACGATTTTGAGCCGCCCTATCTTGCGTTCTACCCGACCGGCGAGGTCGATATGTATGTCAACCTGGTGCTCGGGCTCGCGGTAAAGTGGTTCGACATGGACCGACTCACAGACTTCTTTGACTCTTATAAGAGCTCGCGGAGTGCCGACGAGTACGATGAGTTCCTGTGGCTCGGAATTGAGAACTGCGTGTACGCGAAGGAACTTCCGGAGCGGCCGATTCTGGCTCAGCTCCGCATTGATCGTGCAAATGACTTCTTCCGCATCCAAAACTCTCTCTCCCGCCAGCAGGTAGAGATGCAGAGCATGGCTGTCTATGACCAGCAGGCAGCGAGATGGTCGGAGATTCTCGGCAGGCATGTTCTCCTTGCAGGTAAGAAGAGGAAAATGTATGAGTTCCTGAAGTTCGATGGAAATCTCGATACAGAAGGACTGATTGCACGCATGAATGAATTCTTTGAAGAATTCTTTCGCTTTACTCCCGGTATCAGCGAGGAGAAGCGAAGCTTTCGGCTTGCGGATTCACTGAGACGCGGCTTCGGCAAGCGGCGGGGCAGCAGCGAGAAGCTGATGGTCCGTACTGCTGACGGAGGAGGAATTACCGATAAAGATGTGCTACTTACCCATACGGCAGGGATGAGGTATGGATTTGCACCGGATAAAAAAGATGAGGACTATATAAGAGCGTGTTTCGGTGACTGCACATACAGCGATGCGGAGATGCGAATTCTTGAGGAAGCGCTCTGCACGGACGCGGATGCGGCATGCAGGCTGTGGGTGGTGAAGCAGCAGAAAAACGGGATAGAAGCAGGCGCGTTGATGAGTGCTGGGACAACCAACGCAAAAACCAGCGACATTCAGACTCAATCCGGTATAGATAACAGTGCTGTCTCACGAAATACATCGATCGCCAAAGACGCGCGAGACTTCCTCACAAAGGTAGCAGAGCAGCGGCGGCGCAACAAAAAATACTGCGAAAAAAATGCCCTCATGATCAGTGAGAGTATCAAGAGACTGTCAGCGGCGCTCGGGACTTTGTTCGAGAGCTATTCGAGGCACCTGCCGGAGAAAGCTCGTGCAGGCAGGCTTGTGGCACGAAACGCCTACAGGCTCAGCGTGGTCCATGACCCGTATGTTTTCCTTCGCGATGGAGATGAGACGGAGAACAATATCCGTGTCACCCTGCTTTTGGACGCTTCGATGTCGCGGCTGTATTCCCAGGAGAAAATTGCTGCGGAGGCTTACGTGATCGCAAGCAGTCTTGAGAGGATCCATATACCGCTCGAAATCCTGTCGTATAGGACAATTAGAGGGTTCACGGTGATTGAGAAGCTGAAGGAATGCTCGGAGAAGAGGGCTGACAGCGTTCTTCGTTACACAGCCGGCGGCTGGAACCGCGATTCACTTGCTTTCCGCACCGTCGGACGGATGATCCGCGAGGAGGATCTGAACCGAACGCAGTCCCACATACTGCTCATATTAACGGACGCTAGTCCGAATGATTCGATGCCGATCGCATCGGGCGGGCGGCTCGGCGGGAAAGAATATGAGGGTGAACTTTCGGTCCGAGAGGCCAGAAAGGCCGTCAGCGCCCTGCGGGAGGATGGGATCCGCACGTCCGCTATCTTCCTCGGATCGAGCGCCCACCTTGACAACGTGCACCAGATTTTCGGCAAGGAGTATGTCCGGATTCAGACGATTGCGCAGTTGGCGGATGGGGTGTCCGAACTGATCGCGATGATGCTGCGGGAGTCTCCGCCTGACTGATTATCTGCGATCATTGTCGTAAATGGTATCCAAGCTCAGAGCAATAATGCATCGGGAGTCTCCGCCTGACTAATTCCTGACGATCACCGTCGTGAAATACCCGGTCTTATCCGGCAGCGGCTCATCGTCCCCGAGCTTTTTGATCAGGATCTCATCCTCCATACCACAGTTGACTGCCAGGGATGTCACATCGAGCAGCCCCCGCCTGTCAAGTTCGTCGAGTGTTCTGTGCAAATGTCTCCCCGCCTTCATCAGCACCTTCGTCCCCGGCAGGTCAAGATAGTCATCAGAGGTATTGCGGACGGAGGGAATGATGTGGACGGGCGCATCCATTTCAGCAAGGGGAATCGCGAGGGAAGCTGCGGCGGCTGAGAAGCTCGGGACACCGGGAATCATGACAATATTATAGCCGCGGGATATGAGTTCATCTGCAATATAGTGGACGGTCGAGTACAGGGAGACGTCGCCAAGGGTCACCATCGCGACGTCCTGGCCGTTGTCCAGGTATCTGGCAGCGGCTTCCGCGTTTTTTCTATAATTTTCTTTCCGCCTCGCAGGATCCTTGTCCATGGTGAAATCCATGGCAAGGATTTTTTGTGGCACCAACCCGGCAGAGCGTGGCGTGCTCGCACGAGTAGGCTCACCTATACTGTAAAGATTCGTATCTTCAGGATTACTGTCGTTAGGAATCATAGCATCTGCGGACGCGCTGCCAAATGAGGTTACATCGGTTTTCATGCTGCCTCGTAAAACCTCATCAGTTTTGTCAGATTCTTCAGCAATCTCTGCAGTTTCTGCCAGAACCCCGGTCCTCCATACCATATCCAGCGCAACCCTATCACCGT
>JAFRCB010000122.1 GCA_017404585.1 Lachnospiraceae bacterium | reverse complement strand
ACTTCCGCAGGAACAGCCGGATCCCGGTACAGGGTAAACCCGGCATCCTCCTGAAACAGCCTCAGTTCGTACGAAAGCTCGCGGTACATTTTATATTCCAGCAGCTGACGGACCAGTTCGTCTCTCGGGTCGATCTCCTCTCCCTCTTCATCTGTTTCAGGCGGGAGGAGCATCTTGCATTTGATCGAAATGAGCTCCGAAGCCATGACCATGAATTCGCTCATCGTTCCAAGATCTTCGGTCTCCATCTGCTTTACGTAAGCAAGATACTGTTCGGTGATCTCGACGATAGGAATATCAAAAATATTGACTTTGTTTTTCTCGATCAGATGAAGAAGAAGATCCAGCGGCCCGTCGAAAGCAGTCAGTGATACTTGTAATGCCATGCGGCCTCCTTCGTTACTGTGGATCTGCCGGTGCCTGACCGGACAGATAATCACGAACAAATCTGTCCATGAAAACAGATGTCGTCGAAGTGAAGGATCTGCGCTTTTCCTCATCGTAACCGGTCTTCAGGGCAGTCTCCACCGCGTCAATGACAGTCTCCGCGTTGAAATCCGCCGGCTCGATAAATCGCTCGGGATGGCCGATGATCCTGCCAAACATGCGCTGCTTATCATTCCATACGAGGCCGACACTTGGCACCGAGTAGGAATATGCGATGATGCTGGCGTGAAGCCTGCCGGTAATAACGGCATCGAATCCGTTTATATAGCGGGCGAGCTGACCGACGGATGTGGGTCTTACATACATTAGCTCGTTCTTTTCTTCATCTGAAAGACCCATGTATTCTGCAAGATCATCCTGAAAATGCATATCGTCTATTGTACCGTTGCAGAAGACTCTGCATTGCATGCCGCGCTTTTTTATCTCCGTGATAATATCAGACCAGAACTTAAGCATATCTTCGCGGGTAAAATCGATATCATTATCAATAAAAAGACCGGATCTCACGGTGCCAAGACCAATAATACGCCCTTCATGCGGCTTTTTTTTCAGAGGCTTCATGAACGACAGTGAGCAGACCGGATCTGCGACCAGTTCTGCTTTCTGACCGTTTTCGCAGTATTTGCCCGAAAGGAGTTCTATATCATCGCGGGTCGAGATATACTTTACACAATCCCTGTTCAGAGCGCGTTTAAGCAGCATGCATTCGGGGTCGTCTGCGTCGTAACCTTCCACACCGACAGCGTTCAGCATGACAGGAACACCGAGCTTATCGGCCCGCTTTGTGAACTCGTCGATATAAATGTGGAACTGCTGATACTTGTACTTGACAATTCCGCCTCCTGCAAATATTACTGCGACCGTATCGGAATCAATATATTTTGCGGCCTGACGTGAACAGACATATCTTGCCTCTTTTACCGGAAGGGATTCAAGTCCCGACTTGTATCCCAATTTCCTGTACAGCTTCTTCAGGTAACGGAACGGTCTGTTTATTTTATTCTTATTCTTTGCGTATCTTCCTGTGAGGTCGACTTTGCGGATTTCTGTATCGCAGATCCCGTGATCGATCAGAAGACTCTGCAGCATCTTATAGGCACACATATAGATTGCCTGGTCACCAAGATTATTATCGTATTGAAGTCCTGCAAGGACTATGTTTCTACTCATGATTTTTCCAGCTTTCTTATAGTAAGGTCTAAGTCGCGAAATCAAATCGCGGATTTCGGGCTGATCCTGATGATCACAAGTTCACGAGGATCAAAGATGCGGAGCGGTATAGAGTGGTCTCCGAGGCCTGCCGAAGCAACAATGAAGCGTTCCGGAGCGAGTTCCTTTATGCCGACGCCGAACTTTGGAAAAGGATATCCGTATGGGCTGAGAAGAGCTCTTCCCGTAAACGGTGATCGCACAAGGCCGCCATGATAGTGGCCTGAGACCGTGAGGTCGGCTCCCCACTCGCCGTAGGTCTTAAAGAACTCCGGGTTATGGGCCAGAAGAATCGTGAATGAGCCGTCAGACGGCAGGCTGCCGATCTTATCTTCTATATAAGTAACGTCACAGTATGGCTTTCTGAACTTAATATACTTTTCAAGAGATACTTCGAGGCCGGCAATATGTATTTTTGTACTTCCGAGGACAATATCTTCACATTTGTTGTTCAGCAGATGTATTCCCGCCCGCTTGACATTAGTCACGTAGGCAGCATATCTTGATTTGTAATATCTTCGGTATTCCGTCTCATGGTTTCCGTTCGAATAGTATACCGGTGCAATATCGGTGAGCCTGGTCACAAAGTCCAGGGCTGTGGGGTAAGTTTTTTGATTAGAGCCGACTATCAGGTCGCCTGCGCAGAGAATGAGATCCGGCGATTCGCTCCTTATACTGTCTACGAGAACGCTGTTGTCCGTACCGTAGACTTTGTTATGCAGATCTGTGATAAGCACACATGTGATCGGCTCTTTGATCCTGGAGGATGATATATCATATCTTGTGACTATAAATTCCAAAACCTCACTCCTAGTAAAAGACCTCCGGCTTTCGTCGGAGGTCATAAGTTTTAACTATATTAATTGTACTTTCTCTTGCGGGCAGCTTCGGATTTCTTCTTACGACGAACAGACGGTTTCTCATAATGCTCGCGCTTGCGGATCTCCTGCTGGATGCCTGCCTTCGCACAGCTGCGCTTAAATCTTCTAAGTGCGCTGTCAAGCGATTCATTCTCTTTTACGATAATGCCTGCCATGGACCTGATTTCACCTCCCCCTCAACCTTTTGGGGTTTATTTGCCCGATACAAAACACTCGTTTCGATACGGACAGTAGCTATTATACTATTGCCTTGCCCTGCGCGTCAACGAATTTTTTAGCGAAATTGAAACAATTTCTTATCATTTGAAGCGATGCAGATGGGCTGCTTCTGCAGCCTCACCTGCCTGTAGTCATTATTTTATCTGATTTTTCAGGACTTCGACTGCCTTGTCCAGTGCATCCTTTATGCCTGCAGGATTCTTGCCGCCGGCCTGAGCCATATTCGGACGTCCGCCGCCGCCACCGCCGACGAGTTTTGCAGCTTCTCTGACAACATTGCCGGCGTGAGCGCCAAGCTTGATGGCTGCTTCTGTAGCCGTGACCATGAGGCTGACCTTGCCGTCATTCTCGGATGCAAGAACGATGACGGATGTAGGAAGCTTCTCTGTGAGAGAATCTCCGAGGTCACGAAGACCGTTCATGTCTACGTCCTTCATTGCCTTGACGACCACGCTGACTCCGTTCACATCGACGGCGTCGGATGCCGCATCGCCGAGTGATTCCTGGGCAGCCCTGGCTTTCATGGACTCGATCTCGGAATTCAGAGCTTTAATTTCTTCCTGAAGTTTCTTTGCATGAGATACGACATCCTTCGGTGAAGTCTTTAAGATCCGTGCTGTTTCATTGAGAGTGTTCTCAATGCCGCGATAGTATTCAAATACATTTGCGCCTGTGAGAGCCTCAATACGTCTCACGCCGGCGGCAACTCCGCTCTCGCCTACGATCTTGAATGCCTGGATCTCGCCGGTGTTCTTTACATGTGTGCCGCCGCAGAATTCGATAGAGAAATCACCCATAGAGACGACTCGTACCTTTTCACCGTACTTCTCGCCAAAGAGGGCCATCGCTCCGGTCTTCTTTGCTTCATCAAGGCCCATAACATCAGTACGGACCGCGAGCTCTTCGCGTATCTTCTCATTGACAATGTTTTCGACCTGCTCGATTTCTTCTCTGCTCATCGGCTTGAAATGGACGAAGTCGAAACGCAGACGGTTCGGTGATACATAAGAACCCTTCTGCTCTACATGGTCGCCGAGGACCAGCTTGAGCGCCTTCTGAAGAAGATGTGTGCCTGAATGGTTCTTCTCTGTATTCTGACGTCCGTTCTTGTCGACTGAAAGGTGTGCTTCATCTCCTACCTTGACTACGCCGCTTCTGACAACACCGATGTGAGCGATCTTGCCGCCTCCGATCGGCTGTGTGTCATCGACCTCAAACTCACCTTCAGTCGTCCTGATGACACCCTTGTCACCGATCTGGCCGCCCATTGTCGCGTAAAACGGGGATTTTTCGGTGATGACCGTGCCCTTGTCGCCTTCAGCAAGGGACATGACAGATTCGCCGGGATTATCATCTGTGATTTCTGTCGTGAGAATTATGATCCTGGAATCATCCTCGGTGCGGTCATAACCCGTGAACTCTGAGGAGATTGAGGGATCAAGCCTGTCATAGATCGTAAGTTCCTTGCCGCTGTAGTTGGTCGTCTTTCTTGCTGCTCTCGCGCGCTCTTTCTGCTCCTTCATGGATTTCGCGAAGCCTTCTTCATCGGACGTGAGACCCTGGTCTCTCAGGATGTCCTTAGTGAGGTCTGACGGGAAACCGTAGGTGTCATAGAGTTCAAATGCCTTATCGCCGGACAGGACTGTCTCGCCTTTGGCTTTCATTTCTTCAATATAATCGTTCAGGATCTTAATGCCCTGATCAATTGTCTTGCCGAAGGCGGCTTCCTCGCTCTCAAGTACGCTGTGAATGAAGACCTTCTTCTCTTCAAGTTCAGGATATCCGTCCCTGGAAGTCTCAATGACGGTGTAGGACAGATCGGCCATGAAAGCGCCCGGGATGCCAAGACGTCTGCCTGCCATTGCGGCACGGCGAATCAGTCTGCGGAGAACATATCCGCGGCCTTCGTTGGAAGGTGTGATGCCGTCGGAGATCATAAATGTCGCGGAGCGGATATGGTCTGTGATCTTTCTCACGTCGACGTCCACAGCCGGATCCTTGTGATACTCTTTATCTGCCAACTCACAGACCTTCTCGCGGAGCGCCCGGATCGTGTCAATATCGAACATGGAGTCAACGTCCTGTACAGCTACGGCAAGACGCTCGAGACCCATGCCTGTATCAATATTCTTCTGCTTCAGTGTTGTGTAGTTGCCGTGACCGTCGTTCTCGAACTGTGTGAAAACGTCATTCCAGATTTCCATAAAACGATCACCGTCGCCGCCCGGCTCAGTGTCGTTTTCGTCGGTCATGTATTTTTCACCGCGGTCGTAGTAGACTTCTGAACACGGTCCGCAGGGACCTGCTCCGTGCTCCCAGAAGTTGTCTTCCTTGCCGAACTTGTAGATACGGTTCTCCGGGATACCGATCTCGTCTCTCCAGATTGCCAGAGCTTCGTCGTCCTCGAGATAGACAGACGGATACAGTCTGTTCGGGTCGAGTCCCACGACCTCGGTAAGGAATTCCCAGGTCCAGTGGATCGCTTCTGTCTTGAAATAATCTCCGAATGAGAAATTGCCGAGCATCTCAAAGAAAGTGCCGTGGCGTGCTGTATGCCCGACATTGTCGATATCGCCTGTCCTGATGCACTTCTGGCAAGTTGTCACCCGTTTTCTCGGCGGGATTTCGGCACCTGTAAAGTACGGCTTGAGCGGTGTCATACCGGCATTGATCAGCAGTACGGAATTATCATTGTGGGGTACGAGCGAGAAAGATTTCATCGCGAGGTGACCCTTAGATTCCATGAATTCAAGGAACATCTTTCGAAGTTCATTTACACCATATTTTTCCATGGCTGTCTCCTCTCCATTTTTACAAACTTCTCAAATTATAGTACAAGGAGTTGATTTTCACAAGTATGCAAATGTGATTTGCACTAAAGCAGCAGAGCTGCATAGTCAAAAAGCCTGCCGTAGGCGGCAGAACAGATCGACCGGGCTGCCATTACAGCCGGCAGAGTCAACGGGCTGTCATAATAGTAAGCAGTAAAACCTAGCTGCCATAAAAGTTGGCAGTTCAGACAGGCTGTCATAACGTGACGAAACCGGCGCAAAGCATCTGTCTTCGTGAGAAAAACATTGCGAGTCCTGCTGAGAGATCAGGAAACGCGGGAGCGTTTCCTCAGCTCGAAGTAAAGGACTTGCGTTTTTCGATGAAGATGATGTTTGCGCCGGAGCATGGAATATGATAACAGCCTGTCTGAACGGTTGATTGTATCGCAGCCTGTCTGAACGGTAGAACTTATAACAGCCTGTCTGAACGGTTGTACTACAGCGTGACTGCGGTGTAAGGCAGAAGGTTGTCAGCCGCGTTCGTGGCGAGCTCATCGCACCGCTCGTTCTCCTTGTGGCCGGCGTGGCCTTTGACCCAGTGCCAGCATATCCGGTGCGGCTCTGCCGCAGCCAAAAGT
Organism: Lachnospiraceae bacterium; assembly: GCA_017404585.1. Lineage (GTDB taxonomy): Bacteria > Bacillota > Clostridia > Lachnospirales > Lachnospiraceae > Chordicoccus. Next base: position 2,338 of record JAFRCB010000122.1, on the reverse strand, counting down.
CTCTGCCAGAGGTCGATGTTAAGTACAGGCTTTCCGTCAGATTTTTTCCAGTTCTTTTTTATCCAGTTGTCGATCCAGTGGTCATTAAAAGCTTTGATCACATACTGGGAATCCGAATAAAGATCGATCTCGCACGGCCTGTTCAAAGCTTCAAGCCCTGCAATGACGCCCATAAGCTCCATGCGGTTATTGGTCGTTTTCTCAAAGCCCTCTGAGATCTCCTTCACATGCTTTATGCCTCTGGGATCCACATATATAATAACGACGCCGTAGCCGCCGGGTCCGTCGGGGTTCCCTCTTGCGGATCCGTCTGTATATATAGTAACTTTCATATTATAATCCTCGCCTTTCAGATTCGGTCCCACTCACCCTTTTGCGCGAAATCCTCCGCCATCTTTTGAGCTGCATCGACGACATCTTTCTTGTAGCCCGCAATGCCGAGGAGTCGGATCGCATTCCGTGTCATAGCCCTGCCCTCCATCAGCTTGTAACTGAATCGGACATCGCCTCCCTGTATCTCTTCCTCAAAATGGAGATTTCTGTAGATCGACTCAAGAATATAGCTCAGCTCAATGTCGTGGGTGGCTGCAAATATGACAGCCCTTCCTCCCGCCAGCGTCTCCAGAATTTTTGATGAGGCAGCTATCCTCTCGATCGTATTCGTTCCGCGAAGGACCTCGTCGACGATTCCGAGAACAGGGACATCGCTGTCTTCGGCCATGTCAACAATGCGCTTTAAAGAACGTATTTCAACCACAAAATAACTCTCTCCGCCGAGCAGGTTATCGGTGAGCGCCATAGAAGTGACGACTTTCATATAGGGAGCTGACCACTCTTTAGCAGGCACCGTGTCAATGCTCTGCATGAGGATCTGGTTTACGGCAATATTTTTCAGGAATGTGGACTTGCCGGATGCGTTCGAACCGGTAATCAGGCTGCCTCCGCTGCAGGTAAAACTGTTGGGTACAGGCTCTTTAAGAAGCGGATGATACATATCAATACCGGAAATTATCACATTGTCAGTCACGCTTCCATGGCACCAGTACGGAAGGGACTCTCTGAAGGAAGCTGCCGCAATGGCAGCATCAATGGTTCCGACGACATCGAGCAGATCCATGCATTCTGCCTCATGACCTGCAAATGTCCGGACCATGCTGTCGAACTTAATCAGATCAAGGTGGAAAAACATCTTCAGATATTCAAGAATCGTGTCCCCCAGACCTGTCCCCACTCTCCCGCCGGAGGTGACAAAAAACGCACCTGTCTCAAATCCTGAGAGAGCTTTGCAGGCAGCCCCCGCTCTCTGTGCCAGAGGCAAAAGATCACTGTCTGTGCAGGCAGCTATTTTTTTGCCGGCTTCGATCAGCTTGATGACGCATGAAAATCCCCTGATATATGTCTGCGTTTTGTATCTCTGACTGATATTGATGAAAAAGTTGATAAAGAGAGCCGGCATGAGCAGCAGAACGCCTGCAAGCGGAAAAACAAAAAGCAGTATTATTCCGGAGGCGGACATAAGACCGGCGGCTATGTACTTCATTTTCCCGATACGTTCGGCCTTTTTAATCTGGCTTATATAATCGTAGAAAGACATCTTATTCATGCGGCCGACATCATACAGGATCCGCTGCATGAAAAGACGGCGGTCTGAATTAGTGCTGAAGTATTTCATCAGCGCATTTCGGCAGGCCATGGTCCTTTCGTCGAAGACAGGCTCTCTGAGCCAGGAATACAGAATATCTTCTCCCGGTGATGATAAGGCGGCATTTATCATGCGGAATATGTCATCCATGCCGCAGTCATTCCACGTGATATCATCGATTGTGAAGCCGTTAGTCTTCCTGTCCCTGAAAAAGTGAGATATGCTCTCGAATTCTTCTGCCGAATGTTTTAGTGCAGGTTTTTTCCCCCAGTTTTTTTCAGCGGTTTTTTTAAATTCGACTGCTTTTTTTCTGTTCTCGGTGATGATTGAATATGTAAATGTCACTGCCAGTACACAGGCAATCACAATTATCGCGATTCCTGAATCCATAAAAACCTCCGTAAAAGACTGCCGGCCCGGAAATACTGAGATAAATGCTTTCCGGACAGGCAGCCCACGTATTGTTATTAAGTTACGGTGAGAACATTACCAGACTTCCGCGTCAAGGAAGAACACGTGTCCCTTATAAAGCATCATGTTCTTTCCCGCGCCGTAGCCGGATGCGAACTTCGGATAGGATCCGGATCTCGCAAACCTGTTCCAGGCCGCAGGCGTCATAAATGAATTATAGATGAAAGCGGACGGCTTGATCTGAGTTCCTGATTTCAGGACAGACTTTGTGCTTGTAGATGCGGT
>JAFRCB010000121.1 GCA_017404585.1 Lachnospiraceae bacterium | reverse complement strand
CAAAGAGATCGTGGATCTCGTTTTCATAGATGAATGCCGGCCAGTAAATCCCAGTGATACTTTCCACTTCTTCACCGATCTTGATGTCCAGTCTGAGGTTGTACAGCTGGTGCCCCTTATCAAAGGTATAGATGATCTCATATGTATCATCATCCAGCACAACACCGCAGATCTGGCCTAACCGGTAGCCTCCTGCCTTCATGTCGCCGACTTTAGCGATCAGCTGGGAAAGATCAACGGTTTCAAAGTTCTGTTCTACGAATACTCTTTCGCTCATTATTCTTCCCCTCCTTCGCTCTTGACTTCTTCAGCAACTTCTTCTGCAGGTTCTTCGACTGCGTCTTCAACCACTTCTTCGACTTCTTCGACCTTTTCGACCTTGTTCAGCATCGCTTCACGCTTTGCCTGCAAAACGCCAAGGCCCTTGACGACTGCGTCGATGATAGCTTCCGGTCTTGCCGCGCAGCCCGGTACGTAAGCGTCAACAGGAATGACCTGATCGACTCCGCCCAGAACATTGTAGCAATCCTTGAAGATGCCGCCGGAACATGCACAGATACCGATGGCCACGACGACCTTTGGTTCAGGCATCTGTTCATAGATCTGTTTAACAATTCCTTTGTTCTGTTCATTTACAGAACCGGTGACCAGGAACACGTCTGCGTGCTTCGGGTTACCGCAGTTGATAATACCGAATCTCTCAACGTCGTACATAGGAGTAAGACATGCCAGAACTTCGATATCGCATCCGTTACAGCTTGATCCGTCATAGTGGACGACCCAAGGTGATTTTGTTACATATGCTGACATTTCTTCACCTCCTTAGAAACACAAGTACAATACGAAAACGTTGACCATTCCGAGAACGACCGCGATGATCCATGAAGATTTGAAGGCGAACTGCCACTTCATTCTCGCGAAGGTGTTGTCGATGAATACTTCTACGAAGTACGCAACGATTGCCACGACGATTCCCAGAACCCATCCCCAGGCTGTTCCGTTCGCGAAGAACAGGAAGACGAAGCCGAGAAGGACTACGTTTTCATACCAGTGAGATAACTCGATAAGACCCATCGTTCTTCCAACGAACTCTGTGGTCAGACCACGAACCAGTTCTTGGTGAGCATGGTGTGACATACTCAGGTCGAACGGCGATTTTCTGAACTTCAGCGTCAGGATGAAGATCCATCCGATGAAGATGCCGATCATCGGCAGGAAGCACATGGAGTCGCTTCCCAGGATGTCTCTTACATTGAAGCTTCCGTGATACATATAGAAACCGATTGCGGTAAGAAGTACCATTGGTTCATATGCCATCATCGCCAGCAGTTCTCTCTCAGCACCCGTCTCAGCGTAAGGCGAGTTCGAGGAGTAAGCTGCGACGACTAGGAATGCGGTTGCGATCGTCAGTGTGAAGATCACGAGCAGGAGGTCTCCGCCTGCAAAGAAGATCACACCGGAAGCGATGACGAACACGACGAAGACCAGTACGTAGAAGTCCTGGAATCTGGTCGGAGCCATCTTTTCCTTTTCAAATAACTTGAATACATCGTAGAACGGCTGGAGTACAGGAGGTCCGACTCTTCTCTGCATCTTCGCGGAGAGCTTTCTTTCCAGTCCTGCCAGAAGTCCGCCAAGCAGCGGCGCCAGTACGAGGTATGCGATGATCGATACGACTGTCTTAACTATCATTATGCAACACCTCCTAACAGACTAACCAGCGTAGCTACCATGTAGCCAATGCCTATAATCAGCATCGCTGTACAAAGTACATCACCGACCACATTCATCTTGTGTTCGCCAAAGTACTTTTCCATGTGCCAGTTTCTCAGTGTGAATTCAACTTCCTGCTGCATGGAACCATAGTATGTCCGGTTGTCCCCGGTATTCGCACCAGCTAGATAGATTGGTACTTTTTCCTTCTTGGACTTGCCGAAGAACATGGCAGCCAGCAGAACGATCACAGCGATCATGATGACCATGATGGTCATGTTGCCGGATGACATGATGCCTCCGGACAGACCGCCAAATACTACTTCGAGGTAAGGAACCAGCATGTAGCTTGAGATCAGAGGGAAGATCAGACAAACCAGAATGACGAGTACGACCAGAATGAGGTGTACATAGGATTCTGTCTTGTGAACGTTTGTCTCAATGCTCTCTTCACCAGCTACGACCGCAGTGAGCTTACCCATCCACTTCAGCCAGTAGAATGCTGTTACCGCACTGCCGAAGCAGATGCAGCCGATCAGCAGGATGTTTCCTGAATCGACAAAGGATACCATGCAAGCCCACTTTGAGATCAGCATTCCGAACGGCGCGATGAACATGCCCGCGATACCGATGATCATGCACATAGCAAGTTTCGGCATCTTGTTGAACAGGCCGTCCATATCTTCGATCATTCTGCTGCCAATGTGGTGCTCTGCAGTACCTACGCAGAGGAACAGGAGAGACTTAGTGATCGCGTGGAATATGATGAGCATGATGCCGGCCCAGACAGCTCCGGCTGATCCAACGCCGCCGCAGGCAACGATCAGGCCGAGGTTCGCGATCGTGGAGTAAGCGAGTACTCTCTTCGCGTTGACCTGTGAGATCGCTGCACATGATGCGAAGAGGAATGTGATACCTCCGACCATCATGACCATGATTCCCGCAAAGTTGCTCATTCCGAGAACCGGAGCAAGCTTGATGACGAGGAATACGCCGGCTTTAACCATTGTGGATGAGTGGAGCAATGCCGATGTCGGTGTCGGTGCGACCATTGCGCCGAGCAGCCAGCTATTGAACGGCATCTGTGCAGCTTTTGTGATACCCGCAAAAGCGAAGAACGCTGCCGGGATAGCAACTAGGTCTCCGTAAACGGATCCGACCAGGAGCATCGTGCTGAGTTCCACAGTCTGGAATACGATTCCCAGGATCACGATACCAACCGCGAATCCTACTCCACCGAGCAGGTTCATGATCAGGGCTCTGAACGCATTGTTCGTAGCCTCTTCGGTCTTGGTGAATCCGATGAGCCAGAAGGAACATAAGCTCGTGATCTCCCAGAAGAAGTACAACCAGATCATGTTGTTGGATGTTACCAATCCGCTCATTGCTCCGAGGAACAGGAACATTACGAAGAAGAACCAAGGTCTTCTGTCCTTTGCGTCCTTCGGCTCGTGATGCTGGAAGTCCTTCATGTAACCTAGTGCGTACACGCAGATCAACGTTCCGATGATACCAATGATAAGGAGCATGATGATCGAGAGACGGTCAATATACATGTTGCTCTCAACCTCAATGCCATGGCCTTTAGTAAATTCGAACCACATAATAAGTGGTGTCTGAATAATAGCAAAGATGGCTGCAAGCCATTTCTTATGCCGTGCAGCGGTGATGATGATATATATACATAACCCCGCTTCAACTACCATCATGATGTAGTTGACGACTTCGCCGTTGAAGGAGAAGTATTCCGCTCCTCCGCGGGCGTACTGAATGGCGACGACAATAGACATCGCGGCGATGATCGCCGATGACGCGATGACAATGACGTCTCGTGCTTTGTCAGCTTTTGCTACTAAAAGAATAAAGGCAATTACCATTGGGAAAAAGATTAGAAAAAGTATTGTGCCCATTTAATCCTCCTAATAATAAAAATGACTTATTCTTTGAAAAATAACTTTTCAAACTATTATACCTATATATAAGGTCAATAATCAAGTTCGAAAGAAAATACAATTAGAGATACGATGCCTTTTCGCAACATAATTAGCAAAAAAGTGCCGGTTCGGTAAGGATACTGTCTTACTTCTGCGACACTTGTTTTTTCTATGCTATGAATAACCGTTTTTATCTGTCTTTCATCACGGCGATCTTATTCAGCGGCCACACCCGGAAAAGGACGTTTCCTTTGATCTCGCGCATGTCCACCAGCCCCAGTTCCGGGTTCCGGCTGTCATACTTTTTGACGGAGCGGTTATCGCTCAGCACAAAGACTTCGTTGCCTTCCAGGCGGGTACTTTTGAAATTCCCCTTCGCGCCCTTGATGCCGTTCTTTGTAACGTATTCCTCCTCGTTGACGAGAACTTTGCCGTTCTTCACTTCCACCGTGTCTCCGGGAACCGCGATCACCCGCGTGATGATATTGTCACCCGCTCCGGCATCCAGTGATAAGGTCTTTTCCAGGATCACCAGTTTGTCGTGCTCCGGGGCTTTGCGCTTGGCGGAGTACCGGGATTTGGTCACAACGAGCACCTGTCCGTCGGAAATGGTCGGATCCATGTAGTTCCCGTTCTGGACTTCCGGTGCGAGGAGCATGAATATGATAATAGCAAGAACGATGGCGATCCGGTACGGTCTCCACTTCTTTCGTTGCCGTTCTGCGGGGTTTGCATATCTGTCGTTCATACTCTTTTCCCTTTTACATAAACGATTCTTCTTGTTAAAACCCCGGTGCAAGTTAGCTGCACCGGGGTCGATGAGCAGATCAATGATCTCTTTGATCAACTATTCTTTCGGAACTTCTTCTACAGCTTTTTCTGCAACTTCTTCAGCAGCAATTGCAGCTTCCATTTCCTGCAGTTCCTTGTTGTGTCTAGCACTGATCGCATCGCAGCTCTTCTGGAATGCGAGCTTGATTTCTTCCTTGGAAGGTTCGACCTTCTTGGACAGCAGATAGATCAGGATGCATGCGATTGCGCAGATGATCGTTACGATCCAGAGTACGATCTTGATCGTTCCTACGATCACATCAACATTGGCAGCTTCCAGGATTCCATCGAAGTAATCTCCGGCTTCCCAGGCATCCTCGGTTCCCCAACCTTCGTACCAAGGTTCGAATGCCAGCGCGATGATGTTCATGATCGTGATGATCAGAAGCAGGAAGGAGATCCTTCTCGTATCGCCGACTGCCAGCTTCGTTCTAGGGTTCATTACAAAGGCTTCCGGATCCTTCTTGGAAAGTCCGCCGTACATTCTTCTCCAGATGAAGTAGAGGATCGGTCCGGTCAGCAGTCCGATCATACCACCGAGGTAGTAGTCGGAACCGTTTACGAAGAACGCGAAGATCGCTACGCAGATCGGAACGATGCAGATGACCTTGAGCAGTCCGTTGCCTCCAGGAATTCTGCAGATGTAATCCTCTTCCGGAATTCTGTGCCGCAGGATCATGGCTGAAATATAAACCATGACATAGGATGACAGCAGCAACGCTACATCGAGTACGATGATGAATCCGAACGGGAACATGCAGAAGATCAGGTTGAAGATACCAACGGATAATACTGCAACGTACGGTACACCGAACTTCTTGTCGACCTTGACCATGACCGGTGGAGTCAGGTGGTCATCCGCCAGAGCAAAGAATCCTCTGGAACCGGATGCTATATACGTGTTGTAGATCGAACATTGTGCCAGGATCGCTACGATGACAAATATGATGCCCCAAATAGGACCCCAGAAGTGCGAAACAACATCCGCATATCCGACCGTTCCAGGTTCTGTTCCCCAGTTATCCCACTGGCCCAGTGAACCGAGACCCGCCGTCGTAGGCAGGATGTATACTGCCATGATGAGCGGTATGGTGACCAAAGTACCTTTCGGGATGACCTGAGGGTTTGCAACTTCTCCCGCAATGGTCGACATGGATTCGTAACCGGAGTACATCCACATGCCGATGGAGATACCACCCGCGATGTAGAAGAACCAGTCGCTGATTCCTTCTGCCGGTTCCGGAGTCATCCGGAATGAGATCGTGCTTGCCGTTTCCGCGTCACCACCCCAGTTGAGGAATCCGCAGAGAGCAACGATACCGAATGCAACCATTACCAGTATCGACAGCACCGTGCTGACCCAGCCTACATCCTTTACACCTCTGATATTGATCAGTGTAAAGATGGCGATCATGCAGAACTTGAGTGCAAATTCTCCTCCTATGCCCATATCCCATACGGTCGCGGCATAGCCGCCGGCAAGGATAACATAGGAAGTGTTGTCAATGTAGATGGAGATCGTTCTCCACCAGCCTGCCTGGAATCCCCAGAATTCTCCGAGAGCTTCCTGTACCCACTTGTAGTAGCCGCCTTCCTGCGGTCTGACGGAACCGAGTTCCGACGCGACCAGACCAAATGGCAGACCCCATACAAACGGGAGCACGCACAGCATGAGTATGGTGAGTCCTGGTCCGCATTCCGGGATCATGTCCTCGAGACCATAACATCCTGCTGCAACAAGGCAGAAAATCATGAATACGACTGTTGAGACTTTGATTTCATGCTTTTTCAAGCCATGTTCGCCGACCGCAACAGCACCACCTTGTTGTTGACTCATTTTTTCCTCCTCACAAAAAACAATAATTACATAATTACAACCTATATTATAGCACCACAAAAATGGTATTACAATTCTCTTCTTCCTTCGACCGCTTTCAGCAGCGTCACTTCATCGGCATATTCCAGATCGCCGCCCACCGGAATGCCATGGGCGATTCTCGAAACCTTGATGCCGCTCGGTTTGATGAGGCGCGCGATGTACATCGCCGTCGCCTCCCCTTCGATGGTCGGATTGGTCGCGATGATCAGTTCCTTGACGGTCTCGTCCTGCAGCCGCTTGATCAGGCTCTGCAGATTGATGTCCGTTGGGCCGATGCCGTCCATTGGGGAAATCGCACCGTGCAGCACGTGATAATAGCCGCGGTACTCCTTGATCTTCTCGATGGCGATCACGTCCCGCGGGCTTTCGACCACACAGATCATGCTCTTGTCACGGGTCTCGTCCGCACAGATCGAACACGGATCCTCGTCGGTCAGATTCCCGCAGACGGAACAATATTT
>JAFRCB010000120.1 GCA_017404585.1 Lachnospiraceae bacterium | reverse complement strand
CTCACTGCTGCCTTAAAGCACCTTCCTTTCTGCTCTGTGTTTCTGAGCAAATGCAGCCGCCTCGCAAAGGGCCTTATATACTACGTAAAACATCGGCACCATGAGGATCTCGCGGCAGAAAAATATGCAGCGGCTCATGGAAACGATGATTGTCGGAGTATATCCCATTATGACGGATTCCGCAAGCCCGCCGGCGTAAAAAGCCGAAGTGACGGGATCAAGTCTGTCATCTATGTACATAAACAGAAGAACAGTCAGCAAAAAGACATGAAAAATGCCGAAAAAGACCGCGATCCAGTTAGCAGCCGTAAAGCCCTGCACACTATCGGGGAACGCGTAATCGTAAAGATATGGCACTTTATTTATATGATATAGACCGTAGTAGGCCACAGGCAGGAAAGCGGCTGCTTTAATAAAGAGACTTCTGTTTTTCAGACAGATAATGATAAAAGTCCCGACTGCCGTGACAAAGACCGGGACAAAGAGGTCCGTAAGACAGTACTTCAATGTGTAGCTGATGCCGAGGAACAGCTTGTCTGTGCCGGACAGCAGGCCAAAATTCGGGAACCAGAAGAGGATCTCCTCAGAATAACGTATAAAATTGCCGGGTGACATTATAAAAAAGAACGTAAAGAACGTACCGACACCCCAGACGATCAGGGCTGCCCCGGGAATCTTTTTAGTCCTTACCGCGGCTGCCAGCACAAGAATAAAGCCCATAGCCGCAAAGAAACCGCCGCTCTGTTCAAATCCCGCGGCATAGACCGCCGCACAGCCCGAAAGGATCCACATAAAAAGCGGACTCTCTTCCCCTGTCAGATACAGCTTCAGCATGGGGCAAAGGGCAAAAAGCATGGCAGCATACCCCCACACATAAAGGACTGCCGCCGTCTTCCAGAAGGCGCTGACCTCCAGCACCGCATGCTCTGTTCCCAGATAGAAAAAGCCCATAATGAGCATAAGGATGATCGACCAGGATAGCCCGCGTCTCTTCTCGGAATTTCGCATGACAAACATCCCGGCAAGGTAAATACATGCCGTCTGCATGATCGCGTTAAGCACATTTACCAGTCCCGGACCTATATTCATCAGAACAACGAATAACGCGTGGGGCAGCACTCTACCGCTCCATGTCGTCCAGTATTCCTGAGCCCATATCCACAGATCCGGACCGTCTTTGGCATACATGCGCATGAACGCGGCGTCATCGAGGCGGAGCGGCTGTCCGACGTTCAGGGCAAGCGCTGCAGCGAGAAGTATAAATATCGAAAACCACTGTTCTTCCAGCGCGCTGACGATGCCGGACGGCTCCATTGCCTTTTTAAAACTGTATCGTCTCATTTACGGTACCATAATCCCGGTCCTTTTTATGACCGGTCCCTCATCTTTTCTCACTGAGATCACGCAGACTTCCATGCCGCCGGGATCGAAAACACCGTCCCTCATTTTAGCGGCGCTTTTTATTCCGAATCTCCTCTCCACCCCCTGAGGCAGAACTGTATCCGGAAACATCGCGTTCACATCCGCCCTTACCGATGCTATAGTCTTCAGCCTGTATACATAAGTCCCGTCGGTCACTGCAAAACAGGTCTCATTATAAGCGCTCGTGACTGTCATCTCCGCCCCGTAATTGTAGCCGGAGTAGAGTTTTGTGTCAGCAGCCCAGCCGCGAATGACAAGCACATCCTTTTTATCTCCCTCATAGACCACGGACTCGACACTGCATTCAAGCCTGTCGTCCGCAGGGCTGTACTCAGCCAATTCTGAGACTGACACACTGTAATGCTCCATGTAAAACGTGCTGACAAGAAGGATCGCAATGGCAGCGCTCACCGCTATCGGTATTAAGTTCATGAAAACTGTTCTTAATGCTCCCCGCATCTTCTTGTCTCCGATTCATTTTGAGGGTATACTGATACTGTACTATACGACTGAAAGGAGTATTGACATGTTCAAAAAGCAGCAGAGACAACTCGACATAATTCTCTCAATCGCGTGTCTTGCATTTATTGCATTGCTCTCAGTCCTCACTTATCTGCAGGACAAGTAAGCATAATTTCGTTGTCACATGAAGCCCGGAGTTCCGACAAGGTACTCCGGGTCATTCTTTCAGCCCATTTCGAACATGATCTTCGTATAGAGCTCATCGCCCATAAGAGTTGCAAAGGCCTCCCGGCCTTCTTCCAGTTTGTAGACATGTGTGATCAGATCCGTGGGGTCAAGGCTCCCGTCGGACATCATGGCGATCACATCCTTCCAGTCATTTTCAGTCGAAGAGTAAGAAGAATTCCACGTTCCTCTGATATTAAGTTCACCACGAAGAATGCGCCAGAACACTTCCTTTTTGATATTCACATCCTCCACCGGGTTGCCGACGATAACGATGTTGCCGCCTCTGGCAACGACCCGCATAGCTGTCAGCACCGCATCCGAGTTTCCGGCGCATTCAAGCACCACATCCGCCATTCCGCCCTCAGTAAATTCACGGATGGCTTCCTCGGGATCCCAGATGGACGAGTTGACCACATGATCCGAATACCGTGACGCGTTCTTGATCTTATCTTTCGTACGCCCGATGAGAATGACCTTGTAAGCTCCGAGAATGTGCGCGATCTTAGCAGCGAGTATCGCTATCGTTCCGGTTCCTACGATTGCGACGACATCGCCCCTTTTCATTTTGCCGCGGCGCAGCGCATGCAGAGCGACCGCTGCCGGCTCGCACATCGCCGCCGCTCGAAAATCGAGCTCATCCGGAACAAGATTGATGTTGAAGACCGGCACGCAGATGTACTCGGCAAAGGCACCGTCACACCTCGATCCGAAATAGCTGTAATGCTCACACTGGGCAAAACGCTCCGAGCGGCAGGGACCGCACTGTCTGCACGGAAGAAGCGGGTATACGCCGGCCCTCCTCCCGAGAAGCTCAGGGTTTACTCCCTGCCCCAGCTCTACGATCTCGCCCGAGAACTCATGGCCGGGGACCGTCGGAAAATGGTATGTCCCGTTCTTAAAGATCCTGTCCTTGTCACTGCTGCAGATGCCGCAGTTCCTGATTTTCAGAAGGACTTCCCCCTGACCCGGCTTCGGCGTCGGTATCTCCTTATACGCAATTTTTCCAATATCCTCAAGCACAAGTGCCTTCATAAACACCTCCGTCAATCAAATTTTACTGTTTCCTCGACCCCGCCGCATATCTTCGCGAACCGGACAAAGTCCTCTTTTGTCGTTATCTTAAAATTATCGCGGCTTCCCGGCGCGATCCGTATCTTCATACCGTTTTCAAACGCGATCTGGGAACTTCCCCTGCATCCGGCAAGATACTCTGAAGATGCCTTCATGTGAGCTTCATAATACTTGCCGAAGAAATAGGATTCCGGGGTCTGACCGGCAACGATCTGGTCACGGGGCAGCTGTCTTCCGATTGTCTTTCCGTCGAACGAGAGATAGCATGTGTCCGTGACCGGAAGTGACGGCATCACACCGTCATAAGCGTCAAATCCCGACACACATTCTGTGATGATCTCATCGGATGTGCGAGGTCTCACCGCGTCATGTACAATCACTATATCCCGGTCTGCGGCACATTCTCTCATGGCGATCAGTCCGTTCCTGACCGATTCCTGACGTGAATCTCCCGGTTTTGCAAATCCCCGGAACTTGCGTATTCCGCACTTTATCATCCACTCCTCTATGAAATCATGCCACTTTTCGTCAGCCACGATCCATATCGCGTCGATATCTCTGTGGGAATCGAACCGCTCCAGCGTATAGGCAATAACGGGCTTTCCCTTTACGGTCAGATACTGCTTGGGTACATTTCCTATTGTCATCCGGCTGCCCACGCCGCCGGAAACACACAGAAGATGATTCATGTTCTACCTTTCCGCCCTGCGCACTCTCCTTGTGAGGAGAATATAGACAGCAGCAAGTGCCGCCCCCGCAGCGCTTATGATTCCGCCGGACAAAAGTCCGGGCACAGTGTATTCAAAGCGGATCCTGTTCGTGCCCTCATGGATCTTCACCGCCATAAATCCGTTAACGTCAACAATAGCCGTCTCCTCGCCGTCTACCAAAGCCTTCCATCCCGAATCGTTCGGTATGGAGAAAAACGCGTATTTGTCCGAATCCGCATCAATCGACACCTCATAGCTGTCCGTTGTCTGCAATACATTGTACGCACACTCGTCGAGGTGGTCTCTGCTGATATCCGAAATATACTCCTTAATCGCAGGGCCGTCAGTGAGCTGATCATAAGGTCTTAAATACTGCGAGACCTCATCTTCCATATCATCCGGCACGATCAGTGTCTTCAGCATGAGTATGGCACG
>JAFRCB010000119.1 GCA_017404585.1 Lachnospiraceae bacterium | reverse complement strand
GTCCGAACTTCTGGATTATGGAGTCCCTGTCCTTTTTACGAGGCCCCTTGTGGCTCGTGGAGAATGAGTACATCTTTCCCCTGAGCGGCTTATAGCCCGCAGCCGCGAGAGCTCTTGCCCAGTTCGCGTCGCTGCATGCCTGCTCCTTCTGAGTATAGAGCATCTTGAGCGGTGTTCCCGAGGAGCCGCTGGTGCTCAGAATGTTGACGTCATCATGGATCTCAGGGTGATCGTCCCACTCCGTCTGCATCCAGAGCCTGAGTTCAGGCTTTGTAAGCGTCGGGAACTTCACGAGATCTTCTGCCGAATGGTAGTCGTCAGGCGTAGTCCCGGATGCCTCGAATTTCTCCCTGTAGACAGGTATCCTGTATGCCCTCTTCATCAGCTTGTGGATCTTGCGGTTCTGGTCCGCCTTGATCTTCTTCGGATCGCCTTCGAAGGTCCTCTTCAGCGTCAGAAGATACCATACCGTATACACATTTTTGAGTTTTTTCTGTATGCCCATATAAGCCTCCCTTTATGCCCGGTGCATGGCATAGTGATCATTATCTTAAACTGTGCGGCCGGTCCTGCCGATCACATATCCGCACTTTTCAATATATCCGTTTATCTTCAGCACCCTGTCGCCGTCATTGTAATAATAGCAGGCGAACTCGGCACCGGAAGTATCAAAATCAGCCCTTCTGAATTTTGTATTCGGCTCCTTGCTCATGAATTTGAGGCTGTATTCTTCGCGCGGCATCTCATATTCCTCTTTCAGGACCTGCTCTCCCTCGAGCAGATGCCTGAAGCACGCGTCGAGCAGATCCGCTCCGCAGTAATGCTTTATGAGATTCCACATGTGGCAGCCGTCGAGTCTCGGTGTCACTTCGATTATCACCGGCTCCTTTCCGTTGCGGAGCTTTATCTGGAAGTAGCAAGGTCCGTTATCTATCCCGATCTTCGCTGCAGTCCTTCTGCACAGATCCCTGGTCTCAGCCTCTGCCTCTGCATCGGCAAACGACGAAGGCACTCTGTGCTCTTTGATGATTCCTCCCGGGTATTCATCAAAAGCGTAGCGGTCGCTCACCAGGGCGAACCTCATTTCGCCGTCCTGCAGATATGCATTGACCGACACCTCAGGCCCCTCGATGAATTCTTCGATAATGACCTTTCCTTCAAACGAATAGTCGAGCGATGCCGCGAAGTGCTCTTTTATGTCTTCCGGACCCTCCACCTTGAAGCAGCCTCTCTGCCCCTGTGAATCCACAGGTTTCATCATGGCCGGGAAGTCCCTGTATGTGAGCGCCTTCTCGAGGGTGCCGCACACCATGAAAGCCGCGTTCCCCTTGAAGCCGTTCCCCAGGGTCTCACGCATCTTTCCCTTCGAGTGGCAGGTCTCAGCCGCTTCCGGGCTTATGAAGTGAGGAAGGCCGAGTATCTCACTCGCCTTCATGACGACCGGCATGGCAAGGTCGGAGCCTACCGAATATATAGCCGATACCCCGTACTTCTCTGCCAGCGCGACTACGCCGTCCACGTTCTTTATATCAACCTGCTCAAAGATATCAAGGTGCGGTATGCCGCAGTCAACTGTCGTATAGCTGCAGCCTGCCACCTCGTATCCGTGCTCCTTGCAATAATCTATTGCGTCTATCTGAGCGTTGCCCGCTCCTAGAATTAGTATTCTTTTCTTCGCCATTTCTGATTGTTTCTGTCTGCCTTACTGTATTGATTCTTATGGTGCCGGGTTGACCTTCGCGAGAAAACGCCTTATTTTCCTGCCGATCTTCTTCAGGATTTTTTTCGGCGGTTTCCGCTTTTTATTCCTTTGAGCTTTCATAGTTTATCGTCTCCCGGACTACGTACTGCGGGTTCTGATTCAGGCACTGATATATCCTCCCGACATACTCTCCTATCACCCCAAGCATTATCATTATCATTCCGCCGATAAGAACATTGATAGCTACCAGTGATGTCCAGCCGTGAGCCATCTTTGGCCCGGTCAGCTTTATGATCACGAGAGCTATTATGATTATGAATCCGATAAGCGCCATGAGCATTCCGAGTATCACGGCTATCCTCAGCGGCTTGATCGAGAACGTGGTAAGTCCGTTGACCCAGGTCGTCAGCAGTTTTTTGAGGTTGTAGCCGGAACTTCCGGACGCCCTCTCCTTCTGATTCACCTTGACATTGCCTATGTTGAGAGTCGTCCTTATAAGGAGTCCCTCCATGTGCGGGAATGCGTTGTGGTATTTGACGATCTCGTCGACCACGAATCTCTTCGCCAGGAAGTATACCGAAAGCCTTATGCCTTCAGGCGTATCGACGAACATCCTCATCATCGTGTTGTCTGCCCATGACCCCAGCCTGCGGAACAGCGATCTCTTTCCCCTGTCCTGATATTCAGCGCAGACTACGTCATAATCGCCTTCAACCATATGATCATAGAATTCAAAGACTGTTTCTATAGGCGTCTGGCCGTCGTCGTCGCTGACAGCCACAAGTTCGCCCTTCGTGTGTCTGAGGCCCGCCATGATGGCCGCCTGCTGGCCGCTGTTCTTGGCAAGGTTGACTCCCCTGACATTATCATATTCGGCGCATAACTGCCTGATGGTTCCCCAGGTGTCGTCCGGGGAAGCGTCATTGACCAGTATGATCTCCGAATCGAATTCCTTTCTGGTCTTTACGGTCTCCTGTATCGTACTTACTACCTGCGGCAGAGTATTCTGTGATCTGTAGCATGGTATTACAAATGAAATGAGCATTCTTTTTTCCTCGTTATGGTCAGAATTTGAAAATATAATAACCGTGACGGTTGGAACTGTCTGTCACTATGTCCGAGAGATCGCTGTCGATGTGTTCTCTCAGGATCGTTCCCGGATGTTCTTCCTTGAATTTCTCATACTCGGCAACATCGTCCGCGTTGATTATGAAATTCACCCCTGCTTTTTCTCTCTTCAGGTTTTCCGGGACTTCCGGCGCGTTGCCCATAGCAACATTTATGACACCCTTAACGAAGTCATAGCCTGTCGAGAGCTCCACAAGGTCGCTCCCTATGAAGTCTCCGCCCATTCTGCCGCCGATCTCGATAAGACGGATCTTGTCTCCGTCGACTTTGAGCTCTATGTGAGCGGCGCCGTTTCTGAGCTGCAGCGTGTCGAGCGCATGATCGCAGACCGCCTTGATCTTTTCCTCCATCTCAGAAGAAAGAGGAGCCGGTTCTCTGTGCCCCGTTTCAATAAAGAAAGGCGCTCCCGTCGTCAGCTTCTGGGTGATCGCGAGGAAGTAATGCTTCCCCTCATAGGAAATATATTCCACG
>JAFRCB010000118.1 GCA_017404585.1 Lachnospiraceae bacterium | reverse complement strand
TCATGAAATTCATCAACTGACAGATGTATCAGCATTTGTGTACTATGACCCCTGCAGATATGCAGGGGTATTTTCGTCTCAGTGGGAGATGGACCGCTGCCACGCACTAATATTGTCGGCCGCAAAGCAATTGAATTTTTACAAAAAACGGACAGAACGGAACTTATAATGAAAAGAAAACACAGAAAAGAATTTAAGAAATATCTGGCAGAGAGAGCGGTTTCCGCATCGAAGGCAGGCCATAAGAAAAGCGGCATAAAGGCAGCGAAAATGGGAGGCAGGAGAAAATGCGCTGAACAATCGGACTCTGCACGGAATACATACGCGGGTAAGCAGCTGCCGAGAGTCATCGGTGTCTTCAGACAGAATTCCAGAGGTTTCGGATTTGTGACGCCGGCCGAGGAGAAGGATGCAGGCTCGAACGACATTTTCATCGCGTCGGACCGCACCCTCGATGCAGTGAACAAAGATACAGTGGAGGTCGTTATACTGAACAGCGGTCTTGGCAGAAAGAACCGCGAAGGTAAGATTGTTCGCGTTGTGGAAAGAGGCACGACAGAGGTCGTCGGCACTTTCCGGAGGAAACGTTTTGAGGGCTGGGTCATATCCGACGATACGGGATTCACGAGGATCGTTATTGTTGACCTGAAAAAGATAAAGGATGCCAGAAACGGCGATAAAGTCGTATGTAAGATCACTGACTACGGTTCCAGATGGGAGAATCCGAGAGGGGTCATAACCGAGATCCTCGGCCACGAGGATGAGGCGGGGACTGACATTCTCTCTATAGCGAGAGCTATGGAATTGCCCATGGTCTTTCCGGAGCGGGTCCTTAATCAGGCGGAAAAGGTCCCTGACCATGTGATAGAGGGCGATTATGCAGGCAGAGAGGATCTCCGCGAGTGGCCCATGGTCACTATTGACGGACCGGATGCCAAGGATCTGGACGATGCAGTTTCACTCACAAAGGAGGGCGAGGACTATATTCTAGGCGTTCACATCGCGGACGTATCCAACTATGTGCAGGAAAACTCCGCCCTGGACCGGGAAGCTCTCCGCCGGGGAACATCAGTATACCTGGCAGACCGGGTGATACCTATGCTGCCGGAGCGCCTGTCGAACGGTATATGTTCGCTGAATGCAGGCTGCGACCGCCTTGCGCTGTCCTGCATCATGACGCTGGACAAAAACGGAAAGGTGAAAGGCCACCGCATCGTGGAGAGCGTAATCAGGGTCGATGAGCGCATGACTTATCCGGATGTCCGGGCTATTCTTGAAGACCATGATCAGGCGCTGACGGACAGGTACAGCAGGTTCGTTCCTATGTTCCGGGAGATGCTTGAGCTCTCGCTTCTCATACGGGCGCGGCGCACGCGCCGCGGTGCTATCGACTTTGACTTTCCGGAAGCCAAGGTAAAACTGGATGAGGAGGGGATTCCGACAGAAATCATCGCCGAGGAGGCTGACTGCGCCACCAGGATCATTGAGGACTTCATGCTTACTGCAAATGAGACTGTTGCCGAGCACTTCCACTCCGCTGAAATTCCATTTGTCTACCGCGTTCACGGTGACCCTGATCCGGAGAAGATCGAGAACGTGCTCGCATTTGTAAGAAAGCAGGGAGTCAGCATACAGAAAACAAAGCAGAAGATCACGCCGAAGGAGATACAGAATACTCTGAATGCGATAAAAGGGCAGCCTTCTGAGCCTATGATCAGCAGAATAATTCTCCGCTCCATGCAGCAGGCAAGGTATTCTACGTCCTGTGACGGCCACTTCGGACTAGCAGCCCGGTATTACTGTCATTTTACGTCGCCGATCAGAAGGTATCCCGATCTTCAGATCCACCGCATCATTCATGATTGTATCAGAGGGCGGATGACCGAAGAACGAAAGAGGCATTATAAGGATATCCTTAATGAGGCTGCAGAGCAGAGCTCTATGACAGAGAGGAGAGCTGCCGAGGTCGAGAGAGAGACGGTCAAGCTCAAGAAAGCCCAGTATATGCTCATGCATATCGGCGAATCCTTTGAGGGAATTATTTCGTCGGTGACCAGCTGGGGCATCTATGTGGAACTCCCCAACACTGTCGAAGGTCTCGTCAGGGTATTCGATATGGACGATGATTATTACATTTTCGACGACAATAAGCAGGCAATGGTCGGCAGGCTATCCGGAAAAGAGTATCGTCTAGGAGATACAGTTCGTGTTATAATGATTGGTGCGGACCTGACTTTGAGGACCATCGACTTTGGTATGGACCCGGGACCGGATAATTTTCTATCTTATGAGGAATGATCATGGCAGAGAGAAACAGCATTAAAATGATTGCCAATAACAAGAAGGCATATCACGATTATTTTATACTTGAAAAATTTGAAGCCGGTATTGAGCTGGCCGGCACCGAAGTAAAGTCGATACGTATGGGACACTGTTCGATCAAGGAAGCCTATGTCGAAATCAAACAGGGCCAGATTTCGATCGTCGGAATGCACATTTCACCGTACGAGAAGGGTAATATTTTCAACAGGGATCCCCTGCGTACGAGAAAACTTCTCATGCATAAAAGTGAGATCAGAAAACTTGGCGAGAAGATCCGTGAGAAGGGCTTTACGCTGATGCCGCTCTCTGTCTATCTGAAGGGGAGCCTGGTAAAGGTCGAGATCGGTCTTGCCAAGGGCAAGAAGCTCTACGATAAGCGTGCTGATATACAGAAGAAGGATATGCTTAGAGAAGCGGAGAGAGATTTCAAGAGCAGATTCTGATGAATTTTTCTTCGGAGGTACAGACTATTAAAAAGATAATCAAGGCTTTTTTTGTATCGTTACTTGTCCTTACGGTGGCTGCATGCGGGAATAATAACCCTGTGGGCGAAGCGAGCCCTCCGGCCCAGACACCGGAAGCTGTCGCTGCAGCACAGAATTCGGCAGGGGCAGCGGAATTAAGCGAGAGCAATGTGAGCTCTGATGATGAGTTCCAGAACCCTACAATGAATTTTATCGGGCCTTATGCCGCCGACGGCGCGGAGATGGAAGTATCCGCGTCGGGTAAGAGTGACGCTGAATTTAAAGTCACCTGGAGTAAAGAAGATTCTGCAGTCAGTGTCTGGACCATGAGCGGAGAGATGAACGCTGACACATTCACTGTCGAATACGTAAACTGTGTGAAAAAGGATTACGTATATAATGAAGATGGCAGTGTGGAGTCCGAGACTTCGGTTTATGAAGACGGTACAGGAAGAATTATTTTCAATCCTCAGGATTGGACTCTCGTCTGGGAAGATGAGAAGGAGCATGCGGCTGACGCACTTATCTTTGAATACAGTTATTCTGCCGCTGAAGCTGCGGAGTCAGGTGAGCAGGGCTGAGAAAAATCTGCTGAAGGAGCACGCAGGCCGGATGCCGGAAAAGATCGCGGGCATTGCTGAAAGGCTTGTCTGAAAGGAGTAGTTTATGAAAATCAACAAATTCCTGCTGTTATTTATATCCATGTTTTTCATTCTGCTTCTCGGACAGAATGTCCATGCGGACACAAGGAAGCTTATTATTGTGGGTGATTCCAGGACCGAGGACATGCATCTCACAGTCGGTGATTCAGGGTGTGTATGGTCCTATGAAGTCGGAGAAGGCATCATCTGGATGAAGAAGACCGGAATCCCTGCAATTGAGAAAAATATCGGAAAAAACACAGCAGTTGTCATTCTCATGGGAGTGAACGACTGCGCAGATCTCTGGGTCACGGATGAATACTGCGAGTATCTGAACAGCAAGGCCGCCGAGTGGGCGAAAAAAGGTGCCGTCACATATTATTTTTCCATAACGCCGATCGTTGAGTCCGCTTATAAACCGAAAGATATAACAAATGCGGACATAAAAGCATGGAATAAGGCGATGAAGGCAGGCTTGTCATCCAAAGTAAAATACGTCGACATATATACTCATATGCTTGCAGGGATAGATACTTACGACGGTCTTCACTATAAGGAGTATTCGACCAGCAGATATTTTACGCTGATCAGGAGGTTTGTCAACGGGTTCGACGATATGACGGATAAAACCCATCCGTTTTACTATCCGATTTACTGGGCTGTGCAGAGAGGGATTACCGACGGATATACCGGAACAAACATTTTCGGGGTTGACGATGGATGCACCAGAAGCCAGGCAGTCATGTTCCTGTGGCGGCTGGCGGGCAAGCCGGCTCCGAAATCGGTAAGCAGGACACCGTTTTATGATGTTCCGACAACACACCCTCATTACAGGGCTGTGCTTTGGGCTTATCAAAAAGGAATCACAAAAGGTTACGGCGACGGGTCTTTCGGCGTCGACAGAACATGTACACGCGGACAGATATGCACTTTTATATGGCGATATCTCGGACGTCCGCAGCCGGGACTTTCGCAGAGCCCATTTGCCGATCCGATCACGGAAGCATACCGGAAAGCAGTGCTGTGGGCTGCGGGAAGCAGAGTCACAAAAGGTTTTTCTGACGGAACCTTCCGCGACACAGATCCCTGCACAAGAGGGCAGTGTATGACCTTCATTTACAGAATACGAAAGATGTAATGGGCTGATCACGGAGCTATAAGGAGTGGTTTTGAGAAAATTCAGGTTTCTATTAATTCTTGCGGTGTTGCTGCTGCTTTGCAGCAGGACAGTATATGCGGACGAGAGGCAGATGGTCATCATCGGTGACTCAAGGACCGAAGATCTGCATGCGGCAGTCGGGGATGAGGGATGTATATGGGCTCACAAAGTCGGGGAAGGCCTGTACTGGATGCGCGACGTTGCGGTGCCGGAGGTCGATGACTATATCGGCAGCAATTCCGCTGTAGTCATTCTGATGGGAGTCAACGACGCAGGCTATACGGGTACTGCATATGATTATGTGTCTTATATCAATGCCAAAGCCGCGGACTGGGCGGCCCGGGGAGCTGTGACCTATTATTTTTCGGTATGTCCGATCAATGAGGACATCTACCGTGGGAATGATGTGACAAACTCCGATATCATTGCGTGGAATAATATCATGCAGAGCGGGCTCTCCGATG
>JAFRCB010000117.1 GCA_017404585.1 Lachnospiraceae bacterium | reverse complement strand
TCGGAGATGAGCGGATATCTCGGGTTCGCGCCCGTGCACTGGTCGTTGAAGGCCTGCTCGGTCATCTCGTCCAGGGTATCGAAGAAGTACTTCTCGTCTACGCCGTACTCGCGGATGGAATCCTTGATGCCGATCGCGTGCTTCAGGTCGCGCAGCTTCTCGATGAAGAGATCCAGGGTCTCGTTGTCATCCTTGCCCTTGATCCCGTTGTACTCTGCGATCTCGCAGTAGCGGCGCAGTGTGTGCGGATACTCGTACTGCGGGAAGGTGCCCATCCTTGTCGGGACTTCTTTCGCGTTGTAGCGGATGACGTAGGTGAGCAGGAGGGCATTGGCCACGCCGTGCGCGATGTGGTGGAACGCGCCGAGCTTGTGGGCGAGGGAGTGGTTGATGCCGAGGAAGGCATTTGCAAATGCCATACCCGCCAGGCAGGAAGCATTGGCCATATGGTCGCGTGCCGTGACGTTCGTGCCGTCAGCGTAAGCGGTCGGCAGGTAGTCGAATGTGAGCTTCGTTGCCTTGAGGGATGTGCCCTCTGTGAAGTCGGATGCCAGCATGGAGACGTAGGACTCGATCGCGTGTGTCATGACGTCGATGCCGGAGGCGGATGTCAGGCCCTTCGGCTGTGTCATCATGTTGTCCGTGTCGACGATCGCCATATCCGGAAGGAGCTCATAGTCTGCCAGCGGATACTTGATGCCCGCGTCGCTGTCCGTGATGATCGCGAACGGTGTGACTTCCGAACCTGTACCGGAGGAGGTCGGGATTGCTACGAAGTAGGCCTTCCTGCCCATCTCCGGATACATGTAGATACGCTTCCTGATGTCCATGAAGTCCATGGCCATGTCGGAGAAGTCGGCATCCGGGTTCTCATAGAGCACCCACATGATCTTGGCCGCGTCCATTGCGGAGCCGCCGCCGAATGCGATGATGACGTCCGGCTCGAACGCGCGCATCTGGGCCGTGCCTTCCAGCGCGTTCTTCAGTGTCGGGTCAGGCTGTACGTTGGAGAAGCAGGTATGGACGATGCCCATAGCGTCGAGCTTCTCCTCGATCGGCTTCGTGTTGCCGTTCTTGTAAAGGAACGTATCCGTTACGATGAACGCGCGCTTCTTGTGCATGATCGTGCCGAGCTCGTCGAGGGCGACAGGCATGCAGCCCTTCTTAAAATAGACCTTTTCCGGTGTGCGGAACCAAAGCATATTCTCTCTCCTCTCTGCGACGGTCTTGATATTGATGAGGTCCAGGGCGCCTACGTTGTGGGAGATGGAGTTCCCGCCGTAGGAGCCGCAGCCCAGCGTCAGGGACGGGAGGAGGGCGAAGTTGTAGATGTCGCCGATGCCGCCCTGTGCGGATGGTGTGTTGACAAGGATGCGGCATGCCTTCATGCGGTCAGCGTGGGCAGCCATCTTCTCCTTCTCGGCCGTGTCGATATAGAGGGCTGCCGTGTGGCCAAAGCCGCCGTCGCGGACGAGCTGGTCAGCCTTGTCGAGGGCCTCCTCAAAGCTGTCAGCCCTGTACATAGCGAGGACCGGTGAGAGCTTCTCGTGGGCGAACTCCTCGGAAATGTCGACGGACGTGACCTCGCCGATGAGGACCTTCGTTGTCTCCGGGACTTCGACGCCTGCCATGGCAGCGATCTTGTATGCGCTCTGGCCGACGATCTTCGCGTTCAGCGCGCCGTTGACCAGGATGGTCTTCCTGACCTTCTCGATCTCATCGCCCTTAAGGAAGTAGCATCCGCGATACTCGAACTCATCCCTGACCTCATCGTAGATGTCGGAGAGGACCGTGACGGACTGCTCGGAAGCGCAGATCATGCCGTTGTCGAATGTCTTGGAGTGAATAATGGAGTTGACTGCCAGCTTGATGTCAGCCGAGCTGTCGATGATGACCGGTGTATTGCCCGCGCCAACGCCGAGGGCCGGCTTGCCGGATGAGTATGCCGCGCGCACCATGCCCGGGCCGCCGGTAGCCAGGATGCAGTCGGAATCCTTCATGACGGTCTGTGTGAGGGCGAGTGACGGGACGTCGATCCAGCTGATGATGCCTTCCGGAGCGCCTGCCGCTACCGCTGCGTCAAGGACGATCTTAGCTGCTGCGATCGTGCTGTTCTTTGCGCGCGGATGCGGGGAGATGATGATGGCGTTGCGGGTCTTTAAGCAGATGAGGGTCTTAAAGATTGCTGTTGATGTCGGATTTGTTGTAGGGATGACAGCCGCGATAAGGCCGATCGGCTCGGCGACCTTCTTGATGCCGTAGACCGGGTCCTCCTCGATGACGCCGCATGTCTTTGTGTTGCGGAAAGCATTGTAGATATACTCAGCCGCGTAGTGGTTCTTGATGACCTTGTCCTCGACGAGACCCATGCCGGTCTCCTCCGCGGCCATCTTGGCAAGCGGGATCCTTGCCTTGTCAGCTGCTGTTGCGGCAGCCTTGAAGATCTTGTCGACCTGCTCCTGTGTGTAGGTCGCGAAGACAGCCTGTGCCATGCGCATTTCCGCCATACGCGCCTCGAGCGCTTCGACGGTGTCAACGATGTTGACGGTTTTTGCTGTTTCGTTGTCCATGTGATCCTCCTTTGAAATGAATAAAATAATGTTGCAAATGAATTGATACTGCCTGTATCGATATTCATTTATCGATATAATAATATCGAAATAGCGTGGGTATGTCAAGCAAAACTGTTGTATAAATATAAGTAAATGGATGTCGGTGATTTGTGTAATGTGCACAATTGTGGAAATTGTGCAAAAAATTAAGTACAATTAAGCCATCCGAAAGCGATTTGTTCCTACTATTATATCATATGTGTCCGTAAAATTCACTAGCATGTATTCGATATTGCAATATTGTATTATGGCTGCTTTGTGACGGGTTACGGATAGCAGCAACAGCCTGCCTGAGCTGTAATGACTACGGAAGAGCGGTGCCTGCGAGCTGTAATGACTATGAAAGAACGGTGCCTGCGAGCTGCCGAAAACTTCAATTATGACAATCGCAGAACGATGCCTGCGAGCTGCCGAAAACTACAGTACATACCGGATGACTTCTGTGATAAAATAGGCTTTGAAAAGTAACCGGCGCCGGTTAGCCGGGATGGTTTGACAGATTTGCGGGTGGGACATGCACCACCTTTTGAATTGAGGAGACATGACGACATGACCATGGAAGCTAAAATAAGACGGGAGAGAGAGACGCTGTTCCTCAGCAGTCTCGCTGTAATCCTGTTCTTTGTCTGGGGTTCGGCGAAAGTACTATTTTCCTATATAATGGATCCGATAAACTGGATTAAAAATGTGACAGGATCTGATAATCCCGCAATTACCGAGACCGGAGCCACCGTTATAATAATAGCCTATATTCTGCTGAATCTCCTCTTTCGCCTCTGTATTGGACTCCCTGCCATAAAAGAAGCCCGGTCTGACAGTTCCGGGAAAAGAATAGTATATCTCGTTCTTGCGATCATATGCCTTGTAATGGAAGTTTTGACCTTTCAGTCAGCGGTCATCGTGCCCATACAGGGCGGCAACATTGAAAAGCTGATACAGAGCGGTGAAATTATAGGCCCTCTTGCGATGTTTACCATTGAAGTCACATCATGTCTTGTACTCATACAGCTGCTTATATCGTCTCTGAAGCTGAAATATCTGAGACGCTCGGCGAAAGCGACTGGACCTGAAGCATGAACAGGATGCTCGGCGAAAGCGATACGACCGGAGGAAGCAATAATGCAGGAAGATTTTCATTATTATGCCACATACTGTGCAGCGTATCTTGCGGGCTACACTCCCGAAGAGAGCAGCGAAATTGCATATTCAGCCCAGTTCGTCGATCTGTGCACAAGGACTCTGCTCGAGAAACTTAAGGGACCGGTCCAGGCTGCCACGACACAGTCACAGCTTGAACTCGCTGACGCGAAGACGGATATTCCGGGGCTGCAGGATATAACAAGGATCTGGTCCTCTTTTCATTTTCTGCCGGGAGACCTGTACGTCAAAAAGAAATGGAGAGGCAGGCGTTATATGCAGAGGTACAGGCTGATCTGCAACCCGGACAGCGACCTTATCGTCGAGACGGTGCAGCTTGCCAAAGGAAAGGGGCTGCAGGCCGCAGGCCTTGCCATGCACATCCTCGCCGACACGTGGGCGCATAGGTATTTTGCGGGGACGCCGTCATTTGTAATAAACAACGCGACCTCTTTTTACGAGTTAAAGGGGGAATCCGCGAGTGACGATGATACGCGCATAATTTTCCGCCACAACCCCACAGCCCGCGATGATCCGGAGACGAATTATTACACCAACACGATCTACCAGAACGATGAGAGAAGCATAATGAATCTCGGACACGGCAGGGCGGGGCATTTGCCCGATTACAGTTTTATGCGCTACAGATACCTGCCCGCATGGGGAGATTACGAAGTCATTATAAAGGACAACCCCAGGGACTACTGGCACGCGTTCTGCCAGATGGTCTACGCGATGAAATATCTTCGCGGGGAGCGGGACAGCTTTGAGAAAAAGCACTACGAGGAAGAAAACCTGGAAATGTGGAAGAGCGATATCATGCGGATCCTCGAGAAAAGGCAGCTTCTTGCCAGCGATGACTGGAAAGCATTCGGATTCGGGCTTTCAGGTGTCAGTCTGGAGGATTTCAACATTGAGAAGTACCAGGCGGAATACGTAGCTGCCGCGAGCGATGAAAAATACAGCACATTTCTCGGCAGGTTCTTCCTTGCAGCCCTTGCTCAGAAGAGTATGGTGACCAACAGGATCTTCATGTCCCGAAACCGGCTGGCGGGCTTCTCTGTCAACTATGATAAGCGCGGCTTGAAGGGGATACGGGATTACTGGAAGCTTGTTGAGATGAGAAAGCGGGGCGATGGAAATGGGTAAAGCCAGAAGAGTATTTAATGTTCTGACGGGACTGTTCGTCATACTTTTCGGACTTTTCATGTTCAGCGGTCAGGATCGAGCATACAAATTGATGCTTTTTTTTCTTGAGGTTGCGATGATTATCCGCGGCGTGAGACTCCTTGTCTATTATTACAGCATGGCCAGGCATATGGTCGGCGGCAAGATCATTTTATATGAAGGCATATTCTGTCTGGATGTAGGGCTGCTCTTTGTTAACATCGATGACCTTCCGTGGATGTATGTGATGATGTATCTTGTCATCGGTCTTGCAATATCGGGAGTTGTCGATCTGCTTCGTGCAAATGAAATCCGCCTCCTCGAATCCGGTCACTGGAAATATCAGGCCTTTACCGGGATCGTTAAGATTATGGCAACGATAGTCAGTTTTGCCAGCTTTAAGTATCCGTTCATTCTGGTGAACGTCTATTCGTTCGGCGTTATACATTCGGGGGTGGCAAAAATTGTCTCGGCGGTGCGGCCGGGGGCGATTGTTTATATCGAATAACAATGGCTGCGTAACAGTTTAGATAGGCTGTATGTAAGTACAGAAGCCGGCAGCAAACATCATCTTCATCGAAAAGCGCATATCCTTCCCTGCGAGCTTTAAAATGCTGCGCATTTTAGATCTCTCAGTCGGATATGCAATGCTTTTCTCACGAAGATGGATGCTTTGCTGCCGGCAGCGTAATGCAAGTACAGCCTATCTGAACTGTATGATGAATCCATCCAAGATCAAAGGCAGCAATAACGCCTTGGAAGCAGGATTTTGCTGCCACTGCCGAAGACCCGATGAAATCCGTTGTGGTCAAAGGCAGCAATTACACCTCAGAAGCAGGATTTTGCTGCCACTGCCGAAGACCCGATGAAACCCATTTTGGTCAAAGGCAGCAAACACGCCTCAGAAGCAGGATTTTGCTGCCACTGCCAAAGACCTGAAGAAACCCATTTTGCCCAAAGGCAGCAAACACGCCTCGGAAGCAGGATTTTGCTGCCACTGTCGAAGACCCGAAGAAACTCGCCAGGACCAAAGGCAGCAAACACGCCTCGGAAGCAGGATTTTGCTGCCTCTGCCGAAGACCCGAAGAAACTCGCCGAGACCAAAGGCAGCAAACACGCCTCGGGAAGCAGGATTTTGTTGCCTCTGCCGAAGACCCGATGAAACTCGCCAGGATCAAAGGCAGCAAACACGCCTCAGAAGCAGGATTCAGTGTTCCATGCTCTGATATATAGCAGTATTTTCTTATATAATGTATAATTAATTGAACTGCGCAGGAAAGGAGGACCCACATGACTGAACGTGAATTCACGAAGCTGGCTTCAGAGCTCTTCGATGAGGGCTTCCGGGCAGCCGACACCGAGGCAGTCGCCGAGAAGACGAAGCTTTCCGGCGCGGAGCTGGAGAAGATCATGGATCTGATCACATACTATGCTCAACAGGAATTTTTCGAGCATTGATGCTGCGAAGTTTCGCGCATCAATCCGGAATTCACTGATGCTGCAATATTTCGCGCATCGATCCGGAACCACTGATACTCCGACGATTCGCGCATCGATCCGGAACTCGCTGATGCTTTGAGCATCGCCCCGCCGCCCTTACAGGGCTTCCCCGGAATGAACACAGACCGTACATTTTGTCAAATTCATACAATTTTTGAAATAATATGACATATGTCATTGGTAAGATGGTATAATGGGCTCATCAGATTCAGTGCGCAAAGCACTCAGGACGGAGGG
>JAFRCB010000116.1 GCA_017404585.1 Lachnospiraceae bacterium | reverse complement strand
TTTTGAACATACGGGACAAGTCATTCTGCAGGTGGGCCAGGTAGTCGAGCAGCGGCGGATTCTTCTTGTCTCTGCGCCTCGTGATGGCTGCTACTGCGCCTTCATAGGGATCGACCTGCTTAAGCTTGGCGATCAGGGCTTCCGCGTCTTCCTTCTTGCGGAAACCGTTTTCCTTATAGAGAAGCGGTGACAGATTAAATTCATCGGCTTCTTCGTTTTTTTCCGTGTTTTTACCCTGAGCTGTTCCCTGTGCAGGAGTTTCTTTTTGAGACGTATCAGATTTCTTTCCGCCTGCATTTGCCCGAATTTCATCGATATAATACTCGCTCGGCGGCACGGCTCTCCATTCCGCTTCAATGCCGCCGAATACACCGATGACCCGGTAGAAAGGCGTCTTGACGAAGCTGCGGATCTCACGCTCCCGACGGACGACCATGCCGAGCACGCATGTCATTACGCGGCCGACGGCAACGGCTTTCCACTTTCCGCCCAGATAATCCGTGATCCCGCTTCCATACTTGAGTGTGAGCACCCGCGAGAAATTGATGCCCATGAGATAGTCTTCTTTGGCTCTCAGATAGGCTGAATCACTGAGGTTGTTGTAGGCATCGAGCGGTTTGGCTTCACGTATGCCCCGGGATATCTCCTCATCCGTAAAAGAGTCGATCCAAACGCGCCGTCTGTCCTTGCTTCTCACCTGAGCCGGTGACATCATCTCGACCAGACGGTAAATGTACTCTCCTTCACGTCCCGAGTCGGTACAGACATAGATCGTTCCCACGTCATCACGTGCAAGGAGCCCGCTCACTATGTTGAACTGGTTGCGCACCGAGGGGATAATCTCGTACTTGAATTTTTCCGGAAGGAAAGGAAGGTTTTCCAGATTCCATTTTTTGTACTTCATATCGTATTTTTCCGGGTAGCTCATGGTCACAAGGTGACCGACGCACCAGGTGACGACGTAATCATCGGATTCAATGTAGCCGTCTTTCCTCGGACCGTTCACTTTGAGAGCTCGGGCAAATTCCTGAGCAACACTCGGTTTTTCCGCGATAAAAAGTGATTTCAATTGGATTCATCTCCTTAATTGTAAATAGGGCTTTTGCCGCCGAACCGGCAGCATAAGCCCTTTGTCTTACTGAGTTTCGTAAATTAGATAATTATTTTGCCTTGATGTAGCCGAGAGCTGTGAGCATCTCTGCGCTCTCAACAGCACCGCCGGCGGCGCCGCGCAGCGTATTGTGAGAAAGTCCCACGAACTTGAAATCGAAAATGTTGTCCTCACGGAGGCGTCCGATCGTCACGCCCATGCCGCCTTCATAGTTTACATCCTCGAGTACCTGCGGACGGTTGTCCTCCTCGCGGTACTGGACGAACTGCTTCGGAGCGTGCGGAAGCTCATATTTCTGCGGCAGACCTTTGAAATTCACGATCCTGTCGATAAGCTCCTCTTTAGTCGGCTTCTTCGCAAAACTGATAGAGACAGTCGCTGTATGTCCGTTGAGTACCGGAACACGGATGCACTGGGCAGAGATTACCGGGCTCTCAGCCTTGACGATCTCGCCGCCCTCAATATGGCCGAGGACCTTTAACGGTTCCTGTTCGGACTTTTCTTCCTCACCGCCGATGTAGGGGATGATATTGCCGACCATTTCAGGCCAGTCCTTGAAAGTCTTGCCTGCGCCTGAGATTGCCTGATATGTTGAGACGACGACCTTGGTCGGTTCAAACTCTTTCCATGCGGCAAGGCACGGGATGTAGCTCTGAATTGAGCAGTTCGGCTTGACAGCGATGAATCCGCGTGTCGTGCCGAGGCGCTTCTTCTGAGCTTCGATGATCTCGTAATGCTGCGGATTGATTTCCGGAATGACCATCGGAACATCCGGTGTCCAGCGGTGAGCGCTGTTGTTGGAAACGACCGGTGTCTCTGTCTTTGCGTACTCTTCCTCGATCTTGCGGATCTCTTCCTTGGACATGTTGACAGCTGAGAATACGAAATCGACCTCGGATGTCACATCCTCGATCTGGTCTATGTTCTTTACGATCATGTCTTTTACACATTCCGGCATCGGAGTATCCATCTTCCACTTGTCTCCGACCGCTTCGGCGTAAGTTTTGCCCGCACTCCGGCTGCTGGCCGCAAGGACCTTTATCTCATACCACGGATGGTCAGCAAGAAGTGTGATAAAGCGCTGGCCGACCATGCCTGTTGCTCCAAGAATGCCTACTCTGAGTTTTTCTGCCATAATAATACCCTCCTCGTCGATTTCGACATACATAACACTTTAATCTTATAAAGCCATGAAGTCAAGTGTCATTTGCCAATTAACGACTTTCTTGCCTCCTCTATGAAAGTCAGAGACGCGTTAATCTCTTCGGGCACAGCTCCTGGAGCACCCTTTGTCGTCCTCTGCTCAACACAGGTACGAAGAGAAATAGCTTCATAGATGTCATTGTCGAAAACATCGCACTCAGCCTTCCACTCGTCAAGAGTGAGGTCATCCATAGCAATATCTTTTTTGATGCATGTAAGGACAAGCCGCCCGATAATGCTGTGGGCATCACGGAACGGGACGCCCTTCTTAACAAGATAATCGGCTGCATCCGTTGCGTTCGTGAATCCGCCGCGCGCGGAACGGGCCATTCGTTCTCTGTTGAAAGTCGTAGACGCGAGCATCCCTGCCATGAGATGGACACAGCTCTTTGTCGTGTCGATGGCGTCAAACGTCATCTCCTTATCCTCCTGCATG
>JAFRCB010000115.1 GCA_017404585.1 Lachnospiraceae bacterium | reverse complement strand
CACAGCAGGTATAATAAAATACAGTCAAAAGATGAATCTATAAGAATCAATAGCAATAGACGAGGTATTTTATGAAGCAGATTACACTTGGAAAAACAGGTATTACGGTTCCCCAGAACGCGTTTGGTGCGCTTCCGATCCAGAGAGTCACCCTGGAAGAGGCGGTTCGGATCCTGCGGCGCGCCTATGAGGGCGGCATGCGGTTCTTCGATACGGCACGGAACTATTCGGACAGCGAAGAAAAGATCGGAGCGGCTTTCGGGGATACGGTTTTCGCGAAGTGTCGCGAAGAGATTTATATCGCGACGAATACACATGCGCGTACGCCGGAGGAAGCCCGGAAGGATCTGGCGACTTCTTTAAATAATCTCCGCACGGATTATATCGATATCTACCAGCTGCACTGTGCGCCGCAGGTATTTGCTCCGGGGGACGGAACCGGGATGTATGAGTTTATGCAGGAAGCGAAGGCGGAGGGAAAGATCCGCCATATTTCCATGTCCGCCCATAAGATCGGAGTCGCTGTGGACGCCGTAAAATCCGGCCTCTATGAGACAATGCAGTTTCCGTTCAGCTACATCTCGACAAAGAAGGAGCTGGAACTTGTGGATCTGTGCCGGGAGCATCAGGTCGGATTCATCGCGATGAAGGGGCTGGCCGGAGGGCTCATCAACCGCTCGGATGTGGCGATGGCCTTCATCGCCGGATATGACAATGTGCTTCCCATCTGGGGGGTCCAGAAGATGTCCGAGCTTGAGGAATGGCTCTCCTACATGGATGAGACACCGGTGATGAATGAGGAGATGGCTTCATTTATCGAGAAAGAACGGGAGGATCTGAGCGGTGATTTCTGCCGAGGGTGCGGATACTGCCTGCCCTGTCCCGCCGGAATCCCCATCAACCAGTGCGCGCGGATGTCCGTTATGCTTCGCCGGGCGCCGTCCGCATCCTGGCTCACACCGCACTGGCAGGAGGAGATGAAGAAGATCGAAAACTGCATCGGCTGCCGCCAGTGCGCGTCCCGCTGTCCATACGAACTCGATACCCCGGAGCTCCTCAAGCGCAATTACGAAGATTACAAAAAAGTCCTGGCCGGCGAAGTCAGCGTCCAGTAAGTCAAAAATGAGTCAAAAGGGGACGGTTCTTTTTTGACTGTTATGAAGTGGCCGTTGTCAAGTAGTATATATCCAGCAATCTTTTTATTGACGGTCACATTTGTTTGATAATATCTGCATGATCCGTCAGCATCTGAAAGGAGCTCTGATTTAACAGTTCCCGGCATATGGCCACTCTGTTATTCGTGGATTGGTTACCGACAGGCTAATGGTTTCGCCGAGAGCTCTGCCATCTCATTGCGTGGATCACCGAAGTGCCAACAGAGTCAATTCACAGATAGCTCAAACCTTATAGTGATCACAGCTCCTTGCAGATGCCGACAGTTATTCAGTTGTTATTGGATGGCAGTAAACTGCAGCCTGCTGCTGTTTGCTGCTTGATTGCATTTGACATCAGGGACGGGTGGCTGTCAAGGGCCGCGCCTGCGCGGTGCATTTTACCCTTGACTGACAGCCGGCACTGATGTACCTTCTCCGGCTATGCCTATATTACCGGTCATCATCCCCCAGATAAAGCATGCAAGTTCCCTTGCCACGGCAGTGACTGCCACATTTCTCTTTTTTTCATGGCGGATCATTCTGTAATACTTGCTTCGCAGCCGCCTGTTCGCCTTATCAGCATAGGCGATTACATCCGCTGACTGTCCCCTTTGTCTGGACCGGAGTTCATTGGACTTATGCCCGATAGTTCCTTTACAAATACCTTTTGCCGCTTCGATCAGCAGACAGCGCAGATGTACGTTCCCTCCCTTTGAGATTCCAAGCCGGTTCACATTTGTTGAACTGGAACGCTCTCCGGGGGCAAGGCCCAGGAATGCAGCATAGATATTTCCTTTTGCGAAGCGCTTAAAGTCGCCGGTTTCAACGATCAGAGATAAAGCTGTGTGTGTACGGATCCCCAGAAAACAGCCTAACTTTTTAGCATTCTCCCGGTAACGTGCCTCGCCAGCGATTTCTTCAATCCGTTTGTCGTAACCCTCAATCCTGGTTTCCAGATTCTCATAGGCAGCCATGTATTCGTTCAGCGTTTCACGATACAGCGGATCGAGTTCCAATTTATTCAGCCAGGTGATGTGCTTAATGGTCCATTTGGCTCCTGTATATTGACATCCATGCCGAAGGACGAAGGCATTGATCTGCTGTTTCAATTTCTTCACCGCCTGTTTAATGTCATCTCTCATCCGGAGATATTCTTTGACCGCATCATCCTCTCCGGTAGGGATATAGACCGGATGATATCCTCCATAACACAGGCAGTGTGCAATGAGGCGTGCATCGCGCCTGTCTGTTTTTATGCGCTGGCCCTGCGGCGTAAGCATAGTTGTCGGTGCCAGAATAACACAATTGATTCCGGCATTGGTTAACTGATGGTACAGTGTATAGCCAAGGCATCCGGCCTCGTAACCGCATTCAATAGAATAGTCGTCAAAAAAACCGAGTTTCCACTTAAGCTTTTCTATAAAGAGAATGACCTCTTTATAGTTTGGGGTGATCTGGATCTCTCCGAAGATCCGGTCTTCTGCTCCGAATACAGGCTCCATAGCGCATAAAGTGATATTTGTACTATGGACATCCATACCGATTTTGATTATTCTATTCATAGGTGACCTCCTTTTGTATGCGGTAATCCCTGTTACCATTGATATAGACAATCATCAGTATACAGGTAAATCCACGTTGCTACAAATGTGAGGTCACTTCATATTATCTCATTCCTAAAACCATTACTTCCTGAGTTCGATTCCAAGCCCGGAGAGTCCGTTCAGGATCTTCTTCATCGCGGACTGTACTTCCGCGTCCTCGAGTGTCTTGTCCTTGTGACGGAATCTCAGAGCATACGCCATCGACTTGTACCCCGGCAGGATCGGCGCGCCTTCATAAATGTCGAAGAGCGAGCAGTCCTCCAGAATCTTTCCTCCGCGCTGCTCGATCATCTTCTCGATCTGCGCGTTGGTCACGGATTTCGGCACAATCATGCTGATATCGCGGTTGACGGCCGGGAAGCGGGCGATACCCGTGTACTTCCGGTCAAATGTCGCAAACGGCAGCATTCCGGGGATATCCAGCACTGCGGTATAGGTCCGCGTGCCAAGTCCGTACGTCTTCATGACATCCGGATGAATCTCCCCGATCTCACCGATCTCCACGCCCTCATACACGATACGCGCCTGACGGCCCGGGTGGTAATACGGCTTCGGTGCATCCGTCAGATACTCCGCGCGCGCCGCCATGCCGAGCTTCTCAAAGAGCAGCTCAATCACACCCTTCAGATCAAAGAAATCCCCGTCTCCGAACATACCGAGCGTCAGCTTCATGCGCTCGTCGGGAAGCTCTGTAAGCGGGAGCGCTTTCGGCAGATAAATATTGCCGAGCTCATACAGCCGCACGTTCATATTCCGGCGGTTATAATTGGTCGCCAAAGAGGT
>JAFRCB010000114.1 GCA_017404585.1 Lachnospiraceae bacterium | reverse complement strand
TATTCATTTTTGCTCTTTCATTACCTGCAATTGTTTTCTCAAATCCTGATAATAGTATTATACTCCAAAAGGAAATAATCTGACAATTTTCTTTACAATTATATTCGGCTTTTATTTACCGATATATCCATACAAAAAAGCGCCTCAACTTGAGGCGCAATTTGGTACCTGTTTCCGGATCTGGTCCTATATTCTCACGCTCTTTTTCTTGCTCCAGGCGGAGTAATACTTTTTTCCGTTTACTGTCTTGTATGTTCTGATCCGCACGTAATATTTCTTGCCGGCTTTCAGTCCGGTCAGTTTCTTTGATGAGCTTTTATATCCTTTTACCGGCGTGGTGGTTTTGCTCTTGGTGAATGACGGGTTCGTCGCTGTCTGGATCTGATAGCCGGTGATGTGAGACTTGGACATCTTTGTCTTCTGCGGTGTCCATTTTACGGTTATGGATTTTGATGATCCCTTCACGGTCTTCAGGGACGTTCCTTTCGGATCGATCCTGAATGATGCGGACAGCGTGCCGGAATAGTCACCCTTCATCTTCACGGTGACCTGGTATGTGCCGACGTTCTTCCGCCCGGACGGATAGATGACGTCGTAATTATCGGGTGAGATGACGTCAGCGCCGGACTTCACCGTGACAGACGGCTTCCTGGCTTTTCCGTTATATACATAGGAAGACTTTGATAGAATGACCTGAGGGCTGATCTGTCCCCCCGGTATATCCTCCGCGGGAAGAACAGTGAACTCGAGCTGTTTTACGCCGTTGTTGCTGTAATAGCTTTCAACTACATCTCCATCCCGGCCTGAATTGAGCGTCAGAGCCACATTATATCTGCCGGGCCGGAACTGTACCGGCTGCCCGTCCAGATAATTAAGACTAATGAGCGCGGGGGCGTCCGTACGCTGGTATACGGGTTCTTTGAACATTTCGGTTCCGCCTGCCACGATCACTCCGGACTCCTCATCCTTGACTTCCCATCCGATACGCAGATCGCCGAACCCCTCATAATTCTCATCATAGGAGACGTTTGCCCTGTTTGTGAGGAAATAGTTCAGGTTCACAGGTTCGCCCTCATAGAATTCTGTCTTCGTGGCGTCTTCAATAAGGTGATCGGCCGGCATCATGATCGATCGTTCGTTTCCTGTCGTGAAAAGGATATCGACCGTAAAATCAACGTTCTGGAAAGCGTTTTTCGTTCCTTCTTCTGAAGGCCACCCACCTCTTCCCGGAAGCTTGAGCAGATTCAGATTGTTCAGTGAGTACCGGTCGGTGTTCGAGTAGTTGACTACCTCCCAGTATTCCTTCCCGTTCACATCAGTACCGTACTTAAGATCGTAAATTGTGAACGAATTCGGTCTTTTGGCACGCTGCTCCATTTTTTCATCCGGCGGTATGGATCCTGACTCTTCTGGGAACCCGTCGTTGTCACTGTCTATTATGGCGACCGCTTTGTAGCGATCCTTAGGCTCCCAATAAAAGGGATCCATGATAAAGCCCGCGATCGTTACTGAATGCATAGAATCGGTATACGCCTCTCCATCCAGGATCATCCCGAGGCCGCCCTGTATGACCGCATCCTCCCCTGATCCCTGCCAGTCAAGGCGATTAAGGTTCTGGATCTCCCCGGCAGAACCGGTAAGGACGTACTGCTCCTGATCCATTGTGCTGACATAATTTTTCAGAAGGCCCTGAGAATCATCATTCGGATCTTTCATACCGGTGCTCCGGCTGACGCCCCGGGGAGTGTATTCCCCCATGAAGAACCAGTCGATCGCCCGGTCTATGTCCCCGCCGGCGTCGGTAAAGCAATCCGTATAATAATCGAAGATCTCATCTTCCGACTTGAAATGCATGCCGGTTCTTGGATTATTTATAGATAAATTTGACGAAGCCCAGCCTGACATCCACAGCATGTTGGAAGCAGAAGCCGCCCAGCAAAGAGCGTCATCAAAACCTTCGTCCGCCTCATTACAATCATATTTTTCTGCATCAGGAAGCGCATCGTCCACGATGCGAAGTACGTCGCCGGTCCCTTCGGAATAGTTCTCCGCGACCGCCGAAACGACAGCGTCTTTGTTCTTCTCCTTCAAACCGGCAAGGATCAGCTGGCAGTCTCCTCCGATATCTTCATTTACGGATATGTACCCTCCGCCGCGCTCAGCACCGCTGTTGACGTTCACTTCCTTCACAGTTCCATATACCGCAGTCAAAGCCCCCAGCGTTAAGATCAGGCTGAATGCCATGGCTATATGAACTATTGATCGTCTTATTCTTTTCATCCGGATCCTCTTCCTTTCTCTATATATCAGTTCGGATGAACTGCTTTGTTCTATTTACAGTATAGCACGCGGACATGAAATGTGATGGAATTTTCACAAACCGGTCACGTTAATTCACGTGACTTCCCTTGTGACCACATATTGTTCTGTTATATTATACTTGTCCTTAAGAGATAAGGACAACATCAAAACAGTAATCAATTCTTCATCAAACTCCTCAAACAATAACCAAAAACCAATACAAACAGAATATAATGACTGAAAACAGGCTGTAAAAGGCCTGTTTTCTTTTGTATATGAGACAACCCTTTCCAACCGCAATTACTGCATATCTCCCTTAGCTTTTCTTTACATCTACTCTCTTACTTCATGCTATAATATCAATCAGGAAACTGTTATCACCCTATAACTTAAGGAGACGCGAAATGGCGATTGCTTTTGATCCTCATCACGGGACGTTCACGATAGATACTGACAATTCCACTTACCAGATGCAGGTGGATAATTACGGGTACCTGATGCATCTGTATTACGGGGCGAGGAGCTCCGGGTGCATGGACTGGCTGCTCCACTTCGTGGACCGCGGCCTTTCGGCGAATCCGTACGACGCGGGCGACGACAGGACTTACTCGCTGGACTTCCTGCCGCAGGAGTTCCCGGTACAGGGTACAGGAGACCACAGGTCTCCGATGCTCATAATGCGCGACCATGAAGGCGCGTTCGGGTGCGACATGAGGTACAGGCGATATGAGATCAGGAAGGGAAAGTACGGACTGTCCGGCCTTCCTGCCGTGTACAGCGAGTCCGATGATGATGACGCGGAGACACTCAGCATCGTGCTCGGTAACGACAGGACAAACGTGGAAGTCGAGCTACTCTACGGCGTGCTCCCGCACCTCGACATAATAACAAGGTGCTCGATCCTTACGAACCGGGGCTCCGGCATGGTCACAGTGGAAAAGCTTGGATCAGCATGCCTTGATTTTGTGCATGGAGATTTTGATGTTATCACATTCCACGGGCGGCACACACTCGAGATGCAGAAAGAAAGACTCCCTATCCCGCACGGGACGCTCTCGGTCGGGAGCAGGCGCGGATACTCGTCGCATCAGTACAACCCGTTCCTCATCCTCGCGGACCACGGCGCGACCGAGACCGCCGGAAAGTGCTGGTCCATGCAGTTCGTCTACAGCGGCGGATTCAGAGCCGAGGCCGAGCACGACCAGTACGACCAGGTGCGCATGATGATGGGGATGTCCGACGAGAAGTTCTCATATCCGGTAGCTCCCGGGGAAAGCCTCACAGCGCCGGAAGTGATAATGACATACAGCGGCGCCGGCCTCGAGAAGCTCTCGCAAAACCT
This sequence comes from Lachnospiraceae bacterium, assembly GCA_017404585.1. Taxonomy (GTDB): domain Bacteria; phylum Bacillota; class Clostridia; order Lachnospirales; family Lachnospiraceae; genus Chordicoccus. The sequence goes on along the minus strand of JAFRCB010000114.1, from coordinate 275 downwards.
CCACTCCTGTATCAGGAACCATGTCTGCCGCGGAAAGTACCGGAACGTACCGAGGCCGATCGTGATAAACAGCTGGGAAGCGGCGTACTTCGACTTTACCGGCGAGAAGATAATTGAGATCGCCGCGCAGGCGAAGGAGCTCGGGATCGAGATGCTCGTCCTGGACGACGGCTGGTTCGGGGACAGGAACGATGACTTCAGAGCGCTCGGTGACTGGCAGCCTAACGAGTCGAAACTTGGGATGACGCTGGGCAGCTTAAGAGAGAGGATAAATG
>JAFRCB010000113.1 GCA_017404585.1 Lachnospiraceae bacterium | reverse complement strand
AGCAGAAGAAAGCGTGTCTTGCTAAGCATATTATTCGATGGTATCTTTGAATTAGATTGTTAGGAAGCGTGAAAGCGCGCTCACTTGCCTTTGCGGGATCGCTAATATGATCCCGGTTAAAACTGAACCCGGGAGGGATATCATGCAGCAGATTACCAAGATCGTTATAACGGGCGGTCCATGCGCCGGGAAGACGACTGCCATGAGCTGGATCCAGAACTCCTTTACGAGGAGAGGCTATGTGGTGCTTTTCGTGCCGGAAACGGCGACAGAACTCATCAGCGGCGGTGTGGCACCGTGGACCTGCGGAACCAATTTTGACTATCAGGTCTGTCAGTGTGCCCTGCAGATGGAGAAGGAGAGGATTTTTAAGAAGGCTGCGAGGACTATGCCGCAGGAGAAGATCCTGATCGTCTGCGACAGGGGTATGTTTGACAATAAAGCCTATATGACTGATAAAGAATTTAACGATATTATAGACCGTATGGGACTGACACTCGACGAAGTGACTAATCAGTACGGCGCTGTATTTCATTTGATGACGGCTGCCAAGGGTGCGGAAGAGTATTATACGACTGCCAACAACAGCGCAAGGACAGAAACGGTCGAACAGGCTGTCGCGCTGGATGACACAATTATTCACTGCTGGAAGGATCATCCACATTTCAGAGTCATTGACAACTCGACGGATTTTGAGGGCAAGATGGTCAGATTGATTTCCGAGATATCAGAATTTCTCGGAGTACACCTGCCCTATCGTACAAAGCGCAAGTTCCTCATCGAGTATCCGGATATCAATATTCTTGAGGCGGATAATGAGTGCCACAAAGTGGAAGTCGTTCGGACGTATCTTCTGTCGAACCCGGGGGAGGAGATACGCATCCGCAGGAGAGGGACGGGCAACTATTTCACATACTTCCTCAATACAAAGATCACGGCAGCTACCGGAGAAATCATTGAGACAGAGAAGCAGCTGACTTCGGATGAATATCAGGTGCTCGAGCTTCAGGCAGATCCCGAGATGAGGAAGATCAGTAAAAAGAGGTACTGTTTCACATTTGAGAAGCAGTATTTCGAGCTTGATATATACTCTCTGTGGGATGATCAGGCAATCGTCGAGGTGGAGACCAGCGAAATCGAGAAACCGATTCATTTTCCGGAGTTCATCAAAGTTATAAGGGAACTCACAGGAGTCGAGAGTTACAGAAATGCAGTTCTCGCAAGAAAATAAAAAAACTGTCTTTCCGCACAGGGGAAAAGAACAGCAGCGAATGCGAAGAAAAAGCTGTCTTTCCGCACAGGGGAAAAGAACAGCGGCAAATGCAAAGAAATAAGCTGTCGCATCAGCGCGGTACAACCGCCTGATGCGGCTTTTTTGTTGCATCTAATTAGCACTAATGCAACATTTGCAGATAGCGTACACAAATTGAGCTATCTGAAATCATTGAAAAACATGTCAATAATATGGAAAAATTACAATAATTTAATTTTGTTTAATAGTTAGCAATAACTATTGAAAAACAAAATTAGTTAGAGTATACTACCTTAAAGAAATCAGACGAAGTCTGTAATCAGTGAACCATGTTCGTCCGCCGGTATTATGTTAAGTGAGACTTGAATTCTGACAGGCTGCATGTGAAAGACATAGGAGGAGGTGTATCTGTATGCCGCTTCGGTTGGCAGATCTGGAAAAAGAATATGAGATCATCAGGTTAGGTGGGAGCCCTGACGTGAAACAGCACCTTGCAGACATGGGGTTTCATGTCGGAGCAAAGGTGACGGTCGTATCCCGCGCCGGAGAGAGCGTGATTGTAAATATCAAGGGAGTGCGAGTAGCGATCGGAAAAGAGCTGGCAGGTAAGATTTTTGTCTGATGTGAGGAGGGAGAACAGTATGACACTTAAAGATGTGCACGTAGGACAGACAGTAAAAGTAGCAAAAATTATCGGAACCGGTCCGGTCAAGCGTCGGATCATGGATATGGGAATCACAAAGGGTGTGGAGATCTTTGTGCGCAAGGTCGCACCGCTCGGCGATCCGATGGAACTTAAAGTCCGCGGATATGAGCTTTCTGTCAGAAAAGCGGATGCGGAAATGATCGAGGTCGAATGAAGTATTAGACGGACGTATCAGACAGCGTTTTGATGATTGTATAAGTTAGCGAAAAGGAGGGCTTTTTATGGCCATTAAAATTGCGCTCGCAGGCAACCCGAACTGCGGCAAGACGACATTATTTAATACACTTACGGGTTCCAATCAGTACGTCGGCAACTGGCCGGGCGTCACTGTCGAGAAGAAGGAAGGAAAACTGAAGGACAACAAGGATGTCATTATTCAGGACCTTCCGGGTATTTACTCTCTGTCCCCGTACACGCTTGAGGAAGTCGTATCGAGGACTTATCTCGTGACTGAGAGACCTGATGCAATTTTAGACATTATTGACGGCACAAATATTGAGCGCACCCTGTACCTCACGACTCAGCTCATGGAGCTCGGCATTCCTGTAGGTGTGGCGGTCAATATGATGGATCTGGTCAGAAAGAATGGTGACCGGATCGATACGGCAGAGCTCAGCAGGAAACTCGGCTGCCCTGTCTATGAGGTCAGCGCTCTGAAAAATGAGGGCGTGAAAGAAGTCGTAGCCCGCGCGATTGATGAGGGAAAGAAGAGCCAATCCGGATATGTCGGTGTAAAGGCAGCTTCCTTTGCCGCAAATGTTGAGAAATCGATTGGAACAATCGCAAATGAGCTGCGCGGCTCCGTCGATGAAAAACTTCTTCGCTGGTACTCAGTAAAAGTATTTGAGAGAGATGAAAAAGCCCTCGAATCGCTGTCCCTTACTGACGCACAGAAGTCCGCAATGGAATCAGTGATCAAAGCGTGCGAGAAGGAGTGCGATGACGATTCCGAGAGCATCATCACCAACGAGCGCTATAACTATATAGCCGGAATCGTCTCCAAGGCTGTGACAAAGTCAGTTTCAAGCGACAACATGACAGCTTCCGACAGAATCGACAAAATCGTAACGAACCGTGTTCTCGGTCTTCCGATATTTGCGGGAGTCATGTTCTTAATTTACGCGATCGCTATGGGAGGCTGGACTGTATCGATCGGCACCAGGGCTACGGATTTTGCAAATGACGTCGTCTTCGGCGAATGGGTCCCCGGCCTCTTCGACACGATCCTCGGAGCTCTCGGCGTAGCTGAAGGTACATGGCTCTACGGCCTCATCCAGGATGGTATTGTCGCCGGTGTCGGCTCGGTCCTCGGCTTTGTACCTCAGATGCTGGTCCTTTTCCTGCTTCTTGCGATTGTTGAGGATATCGGTTATATGTCCCGCGTCGCTTTTGTTATGGACAGAATTTTCCGCCAGTTCGGTCTCTCCGGAAAGAGCTTTATCCCGGTCCTGGTAGCGACCGGCTGCGGTGTTCCGGGCATCATGGCATCCCGTACGATTGAGAATGACCGCGACCGCAAAATGACCATCATGACAACGACTTTCATTCCGTGCGGAGCGAAGCTTCCGATCATCGGTCTCATAGCCGGCGCTCTGTTCGGAGGATCAGCCGCAATCGGCGTATCTGCCTACTTTATCGGAATCGGATCCATTATCATTTCCGGTATTATACTGAAGAAATTTAAGGCATTTGCCGGCGAGCCCGCTCCGTTCGTCATGGAGCTTCCGCCTTACCATGTACCGTCTGTATCGAACGTCCTTCGGGCTACATGGGAGCGCGGCTGGTCCTTCATTAAGAAGGCCGGCACAGTCATCGTACTTTCGTCTGTCGTTATCTGGTTCCTCTCAAGCTTTGGTACAGTGAACGGAAAGTTCGGCATGGTCGACAACATGTTTGAGGATGAGACGATTGTCACGGAGGATGCTGTCTCTGACATCGCGTATCGCATGAACGTCCCGGAAGAAGAAGTCACTCCGATGGATGCTTCACTTCTTGCCGGCGTGGGCAACACGGCGTCTGTAATCTTCAGACCGCTCGGCTTCGGCACATGGAAACCGACAGTAGCGACTGTCACAGGCCTTGTTGCTAAAGAGCAGGTTGTCGGTACGTTCGGTGTCCTCTACAACTACGATGAGGAGGCTGCAGGCGAGGAGCTCGGCGAAAACGGCGAGGGCATCTGGAGCCGGGTGGCGGCTGACTTTACACCGCTGGCTGCTCTTGCATTCATGATCTTTAACCTGCTGTGCGCTCCGTGCTTCGCAGCTATGGGCGCGATCAAGCGCGAGATGAACAACGCGAAGTGGACGTGGGCAGCGATCGGCTACATGTGCCTGTGGGCATATGTACTTGCCCTGATCGTTTATCAGCTCGGTTCACTGTTCGCCGGTGGCAGCTTTGGTCTGGGTACGATCGTTGCGGTAGCGCTTCTTGCCGGTATTATCTACCTGCTCTTCCGCAGAGGTTATCAGCCCGGTGAGAAGATGGTGACACTTACCAGTGTGGCGGCTGCCAAATAAGCTAAGTCTCCGGCAACATGCAGATCCGGGGATAGATGGCTGTGACGCGGCGTCCGGCTACCCTGGATTGCAAGATGATTCTGAATGATAGTATCGGGGCTGCCATCTGCGGCAGCCCCGGAACTTTATCACTGGTAACGATTTTCTCTCAGAGCAAGGATTTTGCGGAGGTGTATCGATGAGCATAGGTTATGTGATATGTATAGCGGCAGTGATATTGGTACTGGCCATGTGTGTGCGCAGCATAGTCAGAGAACACCGTCGGGAGAGCGGCTCATCATGCTCCGGATGCAGCGGTTCATGCGGCTCATCCTGTGCGGGCTGCAGCGGCTGCGGGAATGACGGAGATATTATCATTACAGTTAAGCGAAAGAAAGTTTGACAGTTCCGTCAGGCTGCTCTTGCACTTCGTCCTCGGCGCAGGATATCCATCTTCGTGAGAAGGACCGCGCTTTTCGATGAAGATGATGCTTGCGCAGGCTGTGACGTTTCACGGCAGCCTGCCTGAACTGCGACAGGAGAATAGAACTAGAGGGGTGGTAATAATAACATGATAATGACAACGGCGAAAATAGATGGTATGATGTGTTCGATGTGCGAATCGCACGTAAACGACATGATCAGGAAAAACTTCAAAGTTCGGAAAGTGACATCTTCCCATCGAAAAAACGAGGCATATATAATTAGTGAAGAATCGCTTACAAAAGAACAATTGGATAAAGTGCTTGAGACCATGGGATATCGCTGCCTGAGTGTCAGGACCGAGCCGGCCAAAAAATCATTTTTCGGCCTGTTCTGAAGGAATGGAGGGGAATATGCCGGGACATTCAAAGATAGTATACGCTACGGACATTGTGGCAGTGTCTTATACCGGGAGCGAGATCCCGGTATTTGAGCACAGTGAGGCGTTCTGGATCTACGCGGTGGATGAGACGAAGGTCGTTCGCATGCAGATTCTGTCGGTCTACTCCGGCAAAGTCGAGGACATGCTGAGAGAACTTCGGATGTGCAGGGTGGACGCAGTGATCTCAAGGAACTTCGGTCCTAAGGCCATGAGCCTGCTAAAGAGAGCCGGTATGAAGCTATACACGTTTGACGGAGGCGCGAAGGCAGCTGTGACTTCATATGCTGAAGGAAAACTCGGGGCGCTTTGAAACGGTCCTGATCGCTGATGAAGATGAGGACATGGTGCCATGAGAAGTTTTATTGCAGATATTATTGAGGATAGAGCACGGCTCTTAACGGTTACTACGGCAGTAAAGTATATATGCTCCGCGATTCTTGCCCTGCTTGCAGTGGGCGGAAGCGGAGAATCGGGCGGTCTGGTTGCTGCGTATGCAGAACTTGCCGCCATTTTCTGTGTCTCGAACCTGATTCTTGAGAGATGGAAGAAGCCGGGCTACATAGCAAGCGGAATCCTTCTGCTCCTCTTTAACGCTCAGATGCTGGTTGAGTTCTTCGGCGGTACTTTCATATCGCCGGCAATGATCACCAATCTGGATTCTCTTGAGGATCTTGGCGGGAAAACGTTCATATACGGGACCGGTGTTATATTGGTCCTTGCCATTTCACTGCTGCCGTCACGCGTTTTTGCCCCGAAGCCTTTTACCCACACGGGCATTCTGTCGGCAGTTCTTGCTCTGGAGCTTGTGTTTACCCTTGTGTGCGGCAATACATTCTCACCTCTCTTCTCTTACCATACGCTGGGCAGGGATCTTGAAAGGACCCGTGCCCTTGCCGCATCCATAGACAATGTCGACGAGGACATGACATTACACTTCTGGGACTACGCTGACTATAATTTCCGAAAAAAGCCTGAAAATCTTGTTGAAAACCCTAATGTCGTCATTATTTTTACAGAAGGGCTTTCCCAGAATATCGTGACTGATGACCGGAACATCATGCCTAATGTGGCGGACCTGGAGAAAGAGTCTCTGTTTTTTGAGAACTATTATAATCATACATTTCCGACCTACAGGGGACTCATCGGACAGCTGTTCTCAGGTTATCAGCTGCAGAACTATGACGAAAATACGCTGGTCTCGGTCCAGGAGGCATTCAGAAAGAAAGGGTATCACACGTCAGTTATTAACACAGAGCCTCTTAATCTAAATTTCGCGACTTTCCTCGAGAGCCTTGGGTTCGACGATGTGGTGACAAATGTTGACATCGAACCGGAAGGAACAAGCAGCACGCTCTCGGACAGGCAGGCGTATGAGAGCCTGTATGACGTTATATCCGCTGAACATTCTGCCGGGCAGCCTTTTATGACTGCTATTTACACGTTCGGGACCCATGTGTCACTCGATTCTCCGGATGAAAAATACGGCGACGGCTCGGATCGGCTGCTGAATAAGTTCTATAACTGTGACTTCCAGTTCGGGCGCTTCATGGATAAGTTTCTTGAAAGCGATATGGCCGACGATACGATCATAATTTTCACTGCGGACCACTGTACGTACGCCGATTCGGATTTTACAGGCGCATTCCCGGACATAAGAAGGGTACATACGGAGTGTGACTCCATGCCGCTTTTTATTTACTACCGCGGAATTGAGCCGGAGACAGTCGATGTGAACGGCAGGAATTCTCTTGACTTCGCGCCGACGCTGCTGGACTTTATGGATATTCACATCGGCAATTATTTCCTGGGATTTACCCTTTTCGCGGACGATCAGACATCTGCAAATATGACTTCGTTCGACAGAATTTTCTCTGATTCCGCGGTCCATGTCTCGACACCGGACGCGGTGATCAGTGACCTTTCTGACGTGCAGATGGAAATCTTTGAGAGCGAGCTTCACAAATACTATGTAGCAAAATCTCAGAAGCGGGCAAAATAAGAACATGGCAGCTCAGGCAGGCTGTACACACAAGTTGGTTTTCGGCGCAGAACATCCATCTTCGTGAGAAAAACATTGTATATCCGACCGAGAGATCAGAAACGCGTATGCGTTTGTTAGCTCGCAGGGAAGGATATGCGTTTTTCGATGAAGATGATGTCTGCGTCGAATTCCCGGACTTCGTGCAGCCTGCCTGAGCTTTTTATGTGCTGAATTAATGAGATACAAAACTTACAGACTCTTTACATTTTTGTGCCGATGCGTTAGAATAATTTCATAATGTATTGTGCAAATAGCGATAAAGCATTGTTGAATTTGCACAAAGGGAATAGGAGGTATCTATGAAGAAAGCATTGGCATTATTACTCACCGGCATTATGGCTCTAAGTATGGCTGCCTGCGGCGGATCAGGCTCAGCGGCCCCTGCGGCACCGGCAGCGGGGACAGAGAGCTCGGCAGCGGCTGACAGTGATCTTGTTACTGCCGCCAAAGAGGAAGGCACGCTCGTCGTCTACGGCTCCTGCGAGGAAGACTACCTTGCCGCAGCCTGCGAGAACTTCCAGAAGCTCTATGGCATCGAAGTTCAGTATCAGAGACTTTCCACAGGTGAAGTCCAGTCCAAGATCGAGGAAGAAGCGGGCAATCCGTCCGGCGACGTATGGTTCGGCGGCACGACAGACCCGTATAATGTCGCTGCAGGCGAAGGCCTTCTTGAGCCCTATGAGGCAGAGAACGCAAGCCATCTGATCAGCGATACTTACCGCGATGCCGACGGGCAGTGGTACGGCATCTATAAGGGCATCCTCGGATTCATGGTCAACAAGGATGAGCTCGACAGAATGGGCATTGAAGCTCCGAAGGACTGGGCAGATCTTCTTGATCCGAAGTATAAGGACCTCATCTGGCTGTCCAACTACAACACAGCAGGTACAGCCAAGCTGGTCGTCAACACAATGGTCCAGAAGTTTGGTCATGACGAAGGCATTAAGTATCTTGTAGATCTTGACAAGAATATCCAGGTCTATACAAAGTCCGGCTCCGGCCCGTCCAAGAACGTAGGTACAGGCGAGTGCGTCATCGGAATCGGCTTCCTGCATGACGGCATCACACAGATCGAGGACAACGGCTACGGCAACATCTCCCTCATCATCCCGAGCTCCGGCACATCTTTCGAGATCGGCGCTACAGCTATCTTCAAGGGCTGCAAGCATCCGAACGCTGCTAAGCTCTGGATCGAGTATGCGCTTAGCCCGGACTGCGTTGAGCTTGCTGCACAGAACGGCTCCTATCAGTTCCTGGTCATCGACAATGCCGAGCAGCCGGCAGTTGCCGCCCAGTTCGGTCTTGATCCGGACAACGTCATGGACTATGACTTTGAGGACGCAAAAGAGAATACAACAACATACGTAGAAGACGTCATGAATGCTCTCGGCAGCGCTGCCGACGATCGTTTCCAGACTGAATAATCGTATGGTTTCTGCCAAGTAAAACAGAATAATATGAGGGGTGTCGCTGCCTTGTGGCAGCGGCACCTTTTAGGATGAAAGCATTTGCAGTGCTTCTTTCATTTGACAAGGAGGAAAAGAAATGGCTAAAAATCAGAGTGCCAGCCTGGACCGCAAGAAGTTCTTTGCCGATCCGATCATGGTCACTACGATTGTTGTCCTGATTGCCTTCCTGACATTATTCATTCTCTATCCGCTGGCAATTCTTCTGGTCGACAGTTTTGTGACCGACCAGGGCATCGGTCTTTCTGTATTCAGGCGGATCATGAAAATGTCCAACTTCCGAAGGGCAATCAGCAACACGCTGAAAGTCGGTTTCCTTGTAGGTATCGCGTCCGCTCTCATCGGACTTCTGTTTGCCTACGTTGAAGTGTATGTAAAACTCAAGACTCGTTTCATGGAAGGCCTCTTCAAGGTCTTCTACATGCTGCCGATAGTCTCCCCGCCGTTCGTTCTCTCTCTGTCCATGATCATTCTGTTCGGCAAAGCCGGTATCATCACCCGCTTCCTGCTGCATATCTATGACAATAACGTTTACGGCTTCTGGGGCATCGCCATTGTCCAGACCCTGACCTTCTTCCCGGTCTGCTACATGATGATGCGAGGCCTTTTGAAGAATATCGATCCTTCCCTCGAGGAGGCTGCCCGCGATATGGGCGCGACCCGCTGGAAGGTCTTCATGACCGTCACGCTTCCGCTGATCCTTCCGGGTCTCGGCAATGCGTTCCTGGTCACCTTTATCGAGTCGATCGCCGACTTCGCGAACCCGATGATCATCGGCGGTTCCTATGATACGCTGGCGACAACGATCTATCTGCAGATCACCGGTGCCTACGACAAGGAAGGCGCGTCCGCAATGGCCGTCGTCCTCCTTGGCATCACGCTTCTTATGTTCATCGTGCAGAAGTATTATCTCGAAGCCAAGAGCACGGCGACTCTGTCCGGCAAGGCGTCCCGCCAGAGAATGCTGATCGAGGACCGCAGCGTCACGGTCCCGCTGACGATCCTCTGCTCACTGCTTGCCCTCTTCGTCGTCATGATGTACATCTGCGTACCGTTCGGAGCCATGTTCAAGACGTGGGGCTACGATTTCCACCTGACCACAAAATGGTTCCAGCAGGTATTTACCAAGTATAAGGGCTTCAAAGCCTTCAAGGACTCCTTCGTCCTGTCGCTCATTGCATCCCCGATCACAGCCCTTCTGTCCATGATCATCTCGTATCTGGTCGTCAAGAGGAAGTTCAAGGCCAAAGGCTTTATCGAGGCGGTCTCCATGCTGGCCATGGCTGTTCCGGGTACTGTTCTCGGTATCGGATATATCCGCGGTTTCTCCGCCGGTGTATTCAGGACCGGATTCCTTCAGGGGCTTTACGGAACAGGAGCGATCCTGGTCATCGTCTTCATTGTACGAAGCCTTCCGACAGGTACAAGAAGCGGTATCTCGGCTCTGCGTCAGATTGACAAGAGTATTGAAGAGTCCGCGTACGATATGGGCGCGGACAGCCTGACGGTCTTTATGACAGTCACGCTGCCTCTCATCAAGGATAGTTTCCTGAGCGGTCTTGTCACTGCATTTGTACGCAGTATAACCGCCATCAGCGCGATCATCCTTCTCGTTACTCCGCAGTATCTGCTGATCACAGTCCAGATCAACGAGTTCGCGGAGAAGGGTGCCTACGGTATCGCATGCGCATTTGCATCGATCCTTATCATCATCACGTACAGTGCGGTCCTTCTGATGAATCTTGTCATTAAATACTTCGGAACGAGCCGCAATTACAGGGAGGAATAAGCAATGGCAAAAGAGAAAAAAGGCGTACGCCTTGAACATATTTCGAAGATATATCAGGATCCGAAAACAAAAAAGAATTTCTATGCGGTCAAAGACACCTCGCTGGATATTGAACCGGGCAGCTTTGTAACTCTGCTCGGACCGTCCGGCTGCGGCAAGACAACGACCCTGCGCATGATCGCCGGCTTTGAGAGCCCGGATGAAGGCGAGATCTATCTGGGCGGTGAGCCGATCAACGCCCTCACACCGAACAAGCGCGATACGGCTATGGTCTTCCAGAGCTACGCTCTGCTTCCTCACTATAACATTTTCGACAACGTCGCCTACGGTCTCAAGCTCCGCAAGATGGACAAGGAAACCATAAAGACAAAGGTTACCAACATTCTGAAGCTCGTCGGCCTTGAGGGAATGGAAGCCCGTATGACCAACCAGCTGTCCGGCGGTCAGCAGCAGCGTGTCGCTCTTGCCCGAGCACTGGTCCTTGAACCCGGCGTGCTGCTTTTCGATGAGCCGCTGTCCAACCTGGATGCCAAGCTTCGCGTCTCTATGAGAACCGAGATCCGCCGCATCCAGCAGGAAGCCGGAATCACAGCGGTCTATGTCACTCACGATCAGAGTGAAGCTATGGCGATTTCTGATAAGATCATTATCATGGAGAAGGGTATTGTCGCTCAGATGGGTTCACCGCAGGAGATCTACTATCATCCGAAGAGTGAATTTGTCGCTGACTTCATCGGCGAGGCCAACTTCCTCAAGGGACCTCTGAAGTCCAAGAACGGAAGCGACGGCGTGGTCGATATCTCCGGCACAAAGGTCGATGTCAAAGAGATATCGCATTTCGGCATCGGCGATACATGCACACTGGTCCTGAGACCTGAGTCTGCTGTCCTTGCGGATGCAGGCCAGCTGCCCTGCAGGGTCATTCTGAGCTGCTTCATGGGAAGCTACCAGAACTATCATGTCATGGTCGGTGATAATCTTGTCAAGATCACGGATTTTAATCCGAAGAATAAGAAGATCTACGATGTCGGTGATAAAGCTTATGTGAAGTTCGATCCGGCAAATGTCCACGTTCTGTAAATTTTACAGGATGGTATAAAAAGGGCTGTCGCATTAAGACGGTGACACCGTCTTGAGCGACAGCCCTTTTAGCAGCTGACGTTGACCTCAGCGGCGCGCTTTTCCCTCCCCGTATCAGTCAAAACGATACACGGTAGGACCTGCGGATTCAGCCTTTTTCGCGGCGGCCTGTGCAGCCGGCATATAGGCGATCCTCATGACCTCCCGACTCTGGGTCTCCAGATAAATATCATTGGAAGTTGTTAGTTTTTTATGCCGCAGGGTGGCAGTGATCCTGGAACAGAGCTTCT
>JAFRCB010000112.1 GCA_017404585.1 Lachnospiraceae bacterium | reverse complement strand
GAGGCATTAGCCTCCCTCTACCCTATTGCAATGCAGCTTTATTTGATTTAGAATATTACTATCTATAACTATGTTCAAAGGAGGAGCGCCGCGCCGTAAAGAGCGGACATCTTATACATGAATTACACTACAGAGGCAATTGAACGCAAAGTAGATCAGTTCGAATCGACCTCCCAGGAGATTGAAAAGCGCGTCGGAGTCATTGTGATCCGGCTTCTTCTGATCGCGTTCATTTCAGTCATCCTGGTCGGCGGGTTCGGCGTTCTCGGTATTCTGAGCGGCATTGTAGCCAACACTCCGGACGTGGCTTCGGTCAATATCGCGCCGAGCGGTTATGCCACGTTCATCTATGATTCGGAGGGAAACCAGCTCCAGAAACTGACAACATCCAATTCGAACCGAATTTCCGTCTCACTGGATAAAGTGCCTGTCGCACTGCAGAAGGCTGTCATCGCGGTCGAGGATGAGCGATTCTATCTGCACAACGGCATTGATGCCAAGGGTATTGTCCGCGCGTTCGTCGTTGGCGTGCGCAATCGCTTCCGATTCACAGAAGGCGCAAGTACGATCACTCAGCAGCTGCTGAAGAATAACGTCTTCACGAATTGGACCGAGGAGAGCAGAGTCGACAGTGTAAAGCGAAAAATCCAGGAGCAGTTCCTTGCAGTCGAGCTTGAAGAAAAGCTTGAGGAAGAACTGGGCAGTAAGCAGGCAGCCAAAGACAGAATACTTGAGAACTATCTGAATACGATCAATCTCGGCGCCGGAACCTACGGGGTCCAGGCCGCTTCAAGAAAGTATTTCGGAAAGGATGTTGAGTCCCTCACACTGTCTGAGGCCACAGTCATTGCCGGTATCACACAGAACCCGAGCCGCTATAACCCGATCAGACAGCCGGAAAAAAATGCCGAGCGCCGCATCAAGATCCTGAATGACATGGTCGAGCAGGGCTATATTTCCCAGGAATCGATGGATGAGGCCCTTGCGGATCCGGTCTATGACAGAATAGCCAATGCCCAGAGCACCAATGAGCAGGTGACGACGATCTACTCTTACTTCGTCGATGAGCTGACAGAACAGGTCGTATCCGACCTTATGCGTCAGAAGGGCTATACAGAGAATCAGGCATATCAGGCTCTGTACTCCGGCGGTCTGCGCATTTACACAACGCAGGATATGGAAATACAGGCCATCATGGATGAAGTGTATGCCAATCCGGCGAACTTCCCCGAAGGGACGAAGTATTCTCTTGACTGGGCTCTTTCTGTCGCGAATTCGGAGGGAGAAGTCACCAATTACAGCCGTGAGATGCTCCGCAACTTCTACCGTGAGAATCTGGATCCTTCGTTCAGTATTCTCGCGTTCGAGTCCGAGGATCAGGCAAGAAATTATGTCAACGACTATAAGTCGCACGTGGTGAACGAGGAAGCCGGGGACGTGATCATAGCGGAGAGATTCTCCTGTGCACCGGAACCGCAGTCATCGATGGTCCTCATGGATCAGAGGACCGGCTATGTCAAGGGTCTCATCGGCGGCCGCGGAGAGAAGACCGCGTCTCTGACCCTGAACCGCGCGACGAATTCGACCCGCCAGCCCGGATCAACGTTCAAGATCCTGTCCACATATTCCTATGCTTTAGACAGCGGAATGAAAACACTCGCGTCGACCTATCTCGACGATGAGATCACATACGAGGACGGCACCCCGGTATCGAACTCGAACAATGCCTATACTCATGAAATGATGAACATCAGGGACGCGATCATCAATTCCGTCAATACAGTCGCGGTGCAGACGATCACGGATATCACACCGAAGGCTGCATACAACCAGCTGCTCAAGTACGGATTTACGACCCTGTCCGAAAGAAATGACGTCTATCAGCCGCTTGCCCTCGGCGGTATCTACAACGGTGTTACCAACCTCGAGCTGACGGCTGCATTTGCGGCGATTGCAAATGAAGGTACCTACACCAAACCGATCTTCTACACAAGAATAGAGGATCAGGATGGCAATATTGTCATCAATAATACGCCTGAGACGACCAGGGCGATTTCCCGCGAGACGGCAGCACTTCTCACAAATGCAATGGAGGATGTAGTCACTAAGGGAACCGGCCAGAACGTACGTCTTGACTGCGGTATGCCTGTCGCCGGCAAGACCGGTACGACAACAGAATACCGTGATGTCTGGTTCGTCGGATATACACCGTATTATACATGCGGAGTCTGGGCAGGTTATGACGATTCGGAAAATCTTCCGGATGAAGGCATCTATCATGTATACCACCAGATTCTCTGGAAGGCAGTCATGGACCGCATTTCTAAGAATCAGAGCAAGATCCAGTTCCTGCTTCCGAATACGATCACACATGTGGAAGTCTGCTCTCAGACCGGTCTGATCCCCAGAGGCAGCTGCCCGACCCACTGGGAATACTTTGCGCCGGGTACAGCTCCGACGGAGACCTGCGGCGGCTGGCGTGTCCACAGCGGATACTACGAGGAGGAAGAGGAAGACTGGACCAGGAGGGACAACAACTGGGATGATGAGGAGGAAGAGACCGAGACCACTCAGCAGGAGCAGAATAATCAGGAAAACCACACTGACCAGGATAATAACGAGAATCAGGAAGAAAATGATCAGCACAATGATCAGAACGAGGATGAAGGCGGCGTCGCGGAGCAGTCCGGAGAAAGAGATGACGGCGGAGACGAAAACTACGATGAGGATGAAGGCGACTACTGATTTATAGTTTCATTCCGTCGAAGTCTGGCATGTGAGATCAGAGAATGAAAAAAGCTGCATATGACGACACTGAAATGTGCCGGTCATATGCAGCTTCTTTTTCACTTTGCAGCGTCGGTTCCATCGATGAGAACAGCAGACACTGTCGAATGTGTCCTGTCATTTTTCTCAGGAAAGCGAATCTTGAACCGGTGTGATACGGTTTCGGATATTATACGACAAGCTTGGCTGCTCCGTATATGCCTGCATCATTGCCGAGCTTTGCGAGAACGATCGGTGTATTGGCGCAGGATGAGAATGCGCGCGTGCGGTAGTACTTGCCGACTACATCTGTGAGCGACTCTCCGGCCTTGGAGACACCGCCGCCGATGACGATGACTTCCGGATCGGTTACGCATGCAAATGTAGCAAGCGCGGTTCCGAGGTAGGACGCAAACCTGTTGACGATCGCCGCAGCAACGGCATCGCCGTCCTTGTATGCGTCGAAGACAGCCTTGGATGTGACTTCCTGATCACGAAGAGCTGTGACAGCGGCCGGGTTTTTCAGAAGCTCTTCTTTGGCAAGACGGACAACACCTGTTGCGGACGCGACCTGCTCGAGGCAGCCGTAATTTCCGCAGTTGCACGGATCCTTAATGTTGTCGTCTACGTGAGCATGGCCGATCTCACCGCCGGCACCGTGGGAACCTTCGACGATCTTCCCGTCGATAATGATGCCGCCGCCGACACCTGTGCCGAGAGTGACCATGATGAGGTTCTCCTTGCCTTCGCCGCCGCCCTTCCAGAGCTCGCCGAGAGCTGCGACATTAGCGTCATTTCCTGCACGGACCTTCATGTCGAGAATCTTACCGAGTTCATATTCGACATTTTTTTCTCCCCAGTGAAGGTTGACAGCCACCGGAACAACACCCTGCATGACAGGTCCCGGGATGCCGACGCCTACGCCGACGACATCATCTTTGGCAATGCCTTTGACTGTCATTTTTGCGACGATTGTCGCGGCGATGTCCGGAAGAACATTTTCGCCGCCGTTTTCTGTGCGCGTGACAATCTCCCATTTGTCAATAAGAGTGCCGTTTGTCTCAAAGAGACCGCACTTGACGGTAGTTCCGCCTACATCGATACCAAAACAATACTTACTCATCAGATGTCACCTCTCTTATTTATTATATTTTCCTGCACACGCCTGTAGAGTTCGTGCGCAGCATTGTAACCCATTTTTTTCTGCCTGTGATTGACTGCTGCGGTCTCCACAATGACAGCGAGATTGCGGCCGGGCCTGATCGGCAGTGAGTGGCAGGTGACCTTGTTTCCGAGAAACTCTGTCGTCTGTTCTTCAAGTCCGAGCCGATCGTATTCTTTTTCACGGCTCCAGTCCTCGAGCTTGATAACAAGGTCAATGGCCTGTGAATCCTTGACGTGCTCTACGCCGTACAGTGTCTTAACATCAATAATGCCGATGCCGCGGAGTTCGATGAGATGTTTGGTGACGTCCGGCGCGCAGCCGAGCAGCGTTGCGTCAGATACTTTGCGGATAATGACAACGTCATCACTGACCAGGCGGTGTCCGCGGCGCACAAGCTCGAGTGCGGCTTCGGACTTGCCTATTCCGCTCTCGCCCATGATCAGGACACCTTCGCCGTAAACATCGACCAGAACGCCGTGGATCGAAATGCTGGGAGCCAGTTCCACGCCGAGCCATCTGATGATTTCTGCCATGAATGCACTGGTCGTGCGCGTAGTGACAAGAGCGGGTACATTGTACTTTTTACAGATGAACAGCATATCCTCCGTAGGCTCTGTCAGTGTCGTGAAAATGACACAGGGTATGCCGCTGGAGATGAATCTCTCAAAACAGACCGAACGCTCATCTTCTTCCTTCTGCATGAGGTAGGTATACTCGACATAGCCGATGATCTGGACACGTTCATGTGAAAAGTGCTCATAGTACCCGGCAAGCTGCAGGGCAGGCCGGTTAATTTCCTGTGAGGTGATTTCCACCTCGTCCATGCAGATTTCGGGGGTCAGGTTCTTTAGCTTCATTTCCTCTGCCAGCTTACTGAGCTGAACAACAGTCTTCATTATGAACCCTCTTTTCATTTTATTTTTAAGTCTCGCTATTAAGACCCGATGCGGGATGACGGGCAGTGCCATCTGACACATTCCCGGATGATCCCAATGATATTTTTAGTTTATCATATGAGGATGGATTAAACAATATCGTAGTTCGTACCCGCAGGAACACTGACAGAGAGGATTCTGCCTGGATTTGTACCGGCTGATCCTGTCCCGGATCACATGCTTTGCCTTGAGTGCGGGATCCTGGCAGCTCTGAATTATAATCTGTAAAATAAGTGTGAAAAGTGTTACATGTTTATTAAATATACGTATTACTATGTAAATATCAGAAAATTTGTGCTAAGATATACCTATATATAGCACTTGTTTGTATGCATTATGTCCATATATTGTTTTGGAACATGCATACATTTTTAATCTATAAAGGAGATACGGCCATGTGTAAGAGTTTAAAGCGCTTTGTGTTAATACTTACGGCTCTTTGCGTTATGCTGACTATGACTGTGTCTCCCGTCATGGGTGCGCAGTATTCCGAGGCGGACAAGATGCTTCTTCCGGATGCGGATTCTTCAATGTGGGAAGAGGCTCCGGCTGATAGTCTGTCGGGAGATGCGACTGAACTCACGGAGGCAGAGGCGGAGCAGGCGGCTCCTGAAATCTGCGGTGAGGAGCAGCAGGTCCCGGAAGCCGGCTTCGAAGAGCAGGAAGCACTCGGGGTCGGCGGTGACGAACAGCCGATGTTTTTGGACCGGGACGAGGAACAGCCGGCACTTGAAGACCGGTATGAGGAGCAGCCGGCACCTCTGGTCTGCGAAGAAGATCGGCAGACGGCGGAATCCCGGGAAGAAGAGCAGCCCGGCGCAGACGAACGTGATGAGAAGGAACAGGAACTCTCCCTCGCATACGAGCAGGATGAAGAGAGGTTTTCCAGATACTATGAAAGTCTTAAGGAGTTCGATGCGCCCTCTCCCGACGAAGATGTACCGGCAGTGGAGGAGGAACTGGTCGGAGCCAATATTCCCTCTTCCTACATTACTTCCCGCCTTACGCCGGTGAGAGATCAGGGCACATCCGGTCTCTGCTGGGCGTTTTCCGCCGCAACAATTTTGGAGACATCGCTTCTCCAAAAATATAGCGGTGAGAATAAAAATACCCTTGACCTGTCTGAAGAGCAGCTGGCATATTTTTATTTTAACAGACAGAATGATCCCCTTCGGAATACAGGGGATATGAAGATGATTTATCAGGATTCCGATGAAGCGACGGCTTACAGATATGCGTCCGGCAGTCCGATCTATCTTCTTCAGGAACTCAGCACCGGTCAGGGAATAGCCAGAGAGGCCGACGTTCCGTTTTATCTCACCAGGTGGGTCGACTCAAAAGGGAACGTGCATTATAAGGAGTCGTCCGCAGTGCCGTCAAAGAGCAAAGCCTATCTCTCTTACGCCGGAATCGAGAGTTATGAGACGTTTGATTACAGCGTTGACAAAGTGAAGAGAGAGATCATGGAAAACGGCGCTGTCTCCGTCTCCATGTATTATGCAAATTCGTCGAGAAATCTGACAACGAACGGTTACTATGATCCGGTCAACAGGAGGACCAATCACGTGGTCACGCTGGTGGGCTGGAATGATGCATTTGCAGTGTCGAAATTTGGCAACGGCACAGGCAGACCGAGAAAGAACGGAGCGTGGGTCGCCAGGAACTCCTGGGGGGATGACTGGGGCGACGGCGGATATTTTTACATATCCTATGAGAACGCGACAATGCTCGGATGTGTGTCTGCATCGGCGGTGAAGACATCACAGAGAAAATATACGAATCTGTATTTCTACGATGGACTTGCAATGGTGGGTAATTCGTGCTGTTTTGACCCGGTTTCCGCAGTGAGCGGTGAGAACATGACAGCCGGTGCAAATATCTACGAAGTTAAGGCCGGAGCCGGACGCGGCGAAGCCATCGGAGAAATCTCACTGTGTACGTGGACCGGTAATGCCAGATATAAAGTAACGATATTTACCGACCTTCTTGACACGGCCGATCCGACGAGCGGACGAAAGGCCCTGAGCCAGATTGTCCGGATGAACGGGTCGGGGCTTAACACCTTCAGTCTGCAGAGGGAAGTCGTGGTGAGCGCGGGCAGCTGGTATTCGATCGTCGTGGAGAACGCGGGGACAAAGACGGAGTCGTTTTCAGCGCAGAGACGACAGCTGGTCGGTGATGTTCTCTTTGAAACTGACAATCTATACTGCAGAAGTCTTGTGAAAAAGCCCGGCGGCAGATGGATGGATCTGGCGGAGGATGGAGACGGAGAAGTGCTGCGAATCCGTGCGGCGACGAGGACCCTCAGCACCGCGAAGCCGACGAGAAAAGTATTTTCAGATGTTCTTGACCCCGCTCATCCTTATTACGAGGCGATCTACTGGGCTGCCGATAACGGCATTGCCGGAGGTTACAGTGACGGCACGTTCGGAATAAACAGGACCTGTACCAGAGGGGAAGCGATACGTTTCCTGTGGTGCTTCGCGGGAAAACCGGAGCCGAAGCAGACACCGGCACTTACTTTCCGTGATGTACCTAAGTCAGGCGCATTTTACAAGCCTATATTGTGGGCATACCAGAAAGGTATTGCCGGAGGTTACAGCGACGGTACTTTTCGTATGAACGTGACCTGCACAAGGGGACATATCATGATGTTCATATGGAAATATCTGGGGAGACCGGCACCCAGGGCATCTGCCGTCTCGCCGTTCAGTGACGTCCCAAAACAGCATACTTACTATAAGGCGATTCTTTACGGATATCAGAAGGGAATCACCAAAGGATTTGCCGACGGAACATTCGGAGTCAACAAGAACTGTACACGCGGCCAGATCATTAAATTCCTGTATAATTTGAGAAAACAGTGAGACGGAACACTTCCCGGACTATTTGGGGCTGTCGCGTAAGACGGCCCCTTATCTTATGCTATGCTGTATTATGCGTGAATTGCGGACTATACTGTCTGCGTGTTATAATCGGAATACTGAAACATATTTCCGTCTGTCTCCAGTGGGCGGCATATTAAACGGAAAGTGTAAAAAGAGTAAAGGATGCCGACCGGCTGAAGAATGAGCGATAACAAAGATTTTAATATAGAGGAAGAACTGAAAAAGCTGCCCGGGAGCCCCGGAGTGTATATCATGCATGATATGCATGACGATCTTATCTATGTAGGAAAGGCCGTAAGCCTTAAGAACCGTGTGCGTCAGTATTTTCAGACAGGCTATAAAAAGAGTCCGAAGATCATGCGCATGGTGAAGAATATTGAGCGCTTTGAGTATATTGTCACGTCGAGCGAGCTTGAGGCCCTTGTCCTTGAATCCAATCTTATCAAGGAACACAGACCGAAATATAATACTATGCTGAAGGATGACAAGAGTTATCCGTACATTAAAGTTACTGCAGGCGAAGACTTTCCGCGCATTATGATCGCCAGAAGCATGAAAAAGGATACCTCAAGGTATTTCGGTCCTTATACGAACTCGACAGCGGTCAGAGATATCATAGAGCTGCTTCGAAAGCTTTATCACATCCGGACATGTTCTAAAAAACTGCCTCAGGACACAGGGAAGGACAGACCGTGTCTTTATTACCACATCGGTCAATGTCCCGCACCGTGCCAGGGATATATCACCAGAGAGGCTTACGGAGAGAATATAAAGCGCATGCTGGATTTTCTCAAGGGGCATTATCAGGAGGAGATCGACCGGCTCACCGAAAAAATGATGACCGCCTCGATGGAAATGAGATATGAGGAAGCGGCAGAAATAAGAGACCTCATCGAGAGCATAAGACAGATCGGCGAACGCCAGAAGATAACCGGCTCCGATGGGGACGACAGGGATATCATTGCGATCGCGATGGATACCCCGGAACAGGCAGGACTTGTGCTCACAGATGAGTCAAATATCAGTCCCGATCTAACAGGGACCAGGAATGCTGTCGTGCAGGTCTTTTTTGTGCGTGAGGGCAAGCTGATAGGCAGAGAGCATTTTTTCCTGACAGCCGATGACACAGACGATCCCGCATGTGTGATTGCAAGCTTTATATCACAGTATTATTCGGGCACGCCGTTTGTTCCCAAAGAGCTTATGCTTGAATATGACATTCCCGACCGAGAACTGCTCTCCGAATGGCTTTCCAATAAGCGGGGATCCAAAGTCAGGATACGGATCCCGCAGAAAGGTATGAAAGAAAAGCTTGTAGCGCTGGCTCATGAGAACGCGGAGATGGTGCTGTCCCGGGACAGGGAGAGGTTGAAGCGGGAAGAACTGAGAACTATCGGTGCGGTAAAGGAAATCGCCTCCCTGCTCGGACTTGAGAGAGCTGACCGCATAGAATCCTATGATATTTCCAATATCAGCGGATTTGACTCTGTCGGCTCCATGGTCGTGTACGTGAAGGGAAAGCCGAAAAAGAACGATTACAGGAAGTTCAAGATCAAATGGGTCGTCGGACCCGACGACTACGCCAGTATGGACGAGGTGCTCACCAGGCGCTTTATGAGAGCCAGAGAAGGTTCGGAAGGATTCACTGATCTGCCCGACATTATTCTGATGGACGGCGGAAAAGGCCAGGTCCATACCGCTCTTGCGGTTCTTGAGAAGGTCGGTTTTGACATACCGGTCGCCGGTATGGTGAAAGACGATTATCACAGGACGAGGGGGCTGTATTATAATGACAGGGAAATCCCGATAGCGTCAGACTCTGAGGGATTCAAGCTGCTCACAAGGATACAGGACGAAGTCCATCGATTCGCCATTGAATATCACAGGCAGCTGCGCAGTAAAGGTCAGGTCCGTTCAGTCCTGGATGAAATCGAAGGCATCGGACCTACAAGACGAAAGGCACTTCTCCGTACGTTCAAGACTGCGGAGAGAATTCGCGACGCCTCATATGAGGAACTTCTGCATGCGCCGTCCATGAACGCGAAATCGGCAAGGAGCGTATATGACTTCTTCCACGCCGCGGACCGGGGACCGGTCGTGACAGAAGATGACGACATATAAGTTGGATTTAGAAGGGCTTATGTGACAGTAAACGACAGTAAGCGGGTCTTAATGATAAAAGTGCGCAAAAGAGCGCTGCGAATTAAAGAGTGGAGATTTATGGACAGCTATAAGACAATCCGAACAAGCGGACAGGGAGAATATGTTGAGAAAAAATCCAGATTTATCGGCGCGGTCTATCATGCGGAAACTCTGGAGGAGGCGGAATCTTATCTTGCCGCGGCCAGAAAAAAATACTATGACGCAAGACACAATTGTTTTGCCTGTGTTACAGGCACTCCGGGAACACCGGAGGAGATCGTGAGGTCGAACGATGACGGTGAACCCGGCGGGACTGCCGGAAAGCCGATGCTGGAGGTCCTTTCAGGTGCCGGGCTGCACTACACCGCCTGTGTGGTGACGAGATACTTCGGCGGTACCCTGCTGGGCACCGGCGGTCTTGTGCGCGCTTACACCGCGGCGGTAAAGGCAGCGCTGGAAAATGCGGAGATCATCGAAGTCATACGCGGGACGGAGCTTGTGATCCGGGTGACTTATCCCCAGGCCGGCAAGCTTCAATATGTTTTTGCCCGGGAGAATCTTCCCGCCTGTGAGGTCGAATATGGACAGGACGTTATCATGCATCAGT
>JAFRCB010000111.1 GCA_017404585.1 Lachnospiraceae bacterium | reverse complement strand
CCGAACGGCAAAAGAAAAAGCGGGATAAGTATTCCCGCCTAAATGTTGTACAGATAAAAAGACCCGGTGCAAAATCTTGTGATTTCACACCGGACAATACCCAAATCCGTAATAAATTCGTAAATTCCAATTCGCCGAAGTACCATTTTGCCCCACTTCGGCTGTCACACCTTTCCTGCGAGCCGGATACGCATATGCGTTTTGATCTCTCGGTCGAACTTACAATGCGCATCTACCGAAGAAGGATGTTCTGCTCCGGAACCAAAGTTCAGGAACACCCGTCGTACTGTTACGCTCTTTGCGCCGCCCTGTAGCGGCCGGCGATGATCATGACCACACAGAATGTAAAGAGGCATCTCGACAAAACGATTGAGACTCCGATATCCATGCCGGGGATCTTCAGCTGATCCGTGCGGAGAGGCTCGATGAAAAAACGCCCCAGAGAGTAACCGGCAAGATACCGGAGGAACAGCTCTCCGCTGAATTTTGTCTTATTTCTTGTAAGGAAAAGCATAATGAGAACGCCGATATTCCACACACTCTCATAGAGGAACGTCGGGTGTACCTGAATGAACTGTATTCCGTCTATGATTTCGGCATGCTGCCACATGGTCTCTGTGATCTCATGCTGCCTTACCGCCGAGACCGGCAGCTGCATGGCAAAGAGATTGTTCGTGTAGTCACCGAAGGCCTCGCGGTTAAAGAAATTGCCCCATCGTCCGACAATCTGACCGATCGGGACACTCATCGCGATCGTGTCCAGAATCTTCGGAAAAGGTATCTTCTTTATTTTAGAGAGAACACCGATGGTGATAACGCCGCCGATGATTCCCCCGTAAATGGCCAGGCCTCCCTCACGGATATTCAGAATGCGGATCAGGCTGTCCCTGTAGGCGTCCCAGGAAAATGCGACGTAGTATATTCTGGCCCCGAGCACTCCGAAGACCATGGTATAGACAGCTATATCGATATAGTCATCACCCTTCTGTCCTGTCGCTTCCGCCCGAAGAGTCGCCACGTAAATACCGATCAACATGCCGAGCGCTATCACAATGCCGTAATAAGCAATCGTGAAACCGCCGATGGTGACATTTTTTCCGACGTGCTCTAGATGAATCCCCAGATTGGGAAAGTTGATCATATAATCCATATTTCGCCTCCTATTATACGTTAAATCTGAAGAGAATGACATCGCCGTCCCTGACGACGTACTCCTTGCCCTCGATCCTTATAAGACCTTTATCTCTGGCCGCAGCGTACGAACCGGCATCGAGAAGTTCCTTATAGTTAATGACCTCAGCCTTAATGAAACCGCGCTCAAAGTCAGAATGAATCTTGCCTGCTGCCTTCGGGGCCTTGCAGCCGATCGGGATTGTCCACGCTCTCGTCTCATCCTCGCCTGTCGTCAGGTAGCTCATAAGGCCGAGCAGCTTGTAGGAAGCGGCAATCAGCTTCTCGAGACCGGACTTTTCGATGCCGAGGTCGGCAAGGAACTCCTGCTTCTCCTCATCATCAAGCTCGGCGATCTCCTGCTCGATCTGGGCGGAGATGACGAACACTTCATAGCCGCGCTCCTTGGCGATTTCACGCACAGTCTGCACATATTCATTGGACTCGCCGTCATCGGCCAGATCCGCATCGGATACATTGGCCGCATAAATGACCGGCTTATCCGTCAGAAGATCGAGGGAGGCTTTAAACTTATTCTGATCCTCATCACCGAAATCGACGGTGATAGCCAGTTCCCCATTCTCAAGATGTTTCTTCAGTTCCTGAAGAACCGCAAGTTCTTTGGCTGCCCCCTTATCCGCGCCGGACTTAGCAGACCTTGATGTCTTGGAGATTCTTCTCTCAAGGACTTCCAGGTCGGCAAATACAAGCTCCAGCTCGATCGTCTCTATATCGCGTTTCGGGTCGACGGAGCCGTCCACATGGATGACATTGGCATCCTCAAAGCAGCGGACAACGTGAACGATGGCATCGCACTCGCGGATATTTGCAAGAAACTGATTTCCAAGGCCCTCACCCTTCGAAGCTCCCTTAACCAGACCCGCGATATCAACGAACTCGATCGTCGCCGGGGTGAGCTTCTTTGAGTGGGAGAACTCAGCTAGCAGCGTGAGCCGCTCATCCGGCACCGGAACGATACCGATGTTGGGATCGATCGTGCAGAACGGATAGTTCGCGGATTCCGCACCGGCGCGTGTCAGGGAATTGAACAGTGTGCTCTTGCCTACGTTCGGGAGGCCAACGATACCTAATTTCATTTTCTATCTCCTTAAGTTACCTTATTCTTTACCTTTTCGGTCCTGCCTCGCCTACCCGCTCCTTTTTAAAGAAAAGAAGAGCCGACGTGACAGAAATTACTTTATCACATCGGCTCTCGTTTCTCTACCATTTTTACAATTTCATTATGAGCGTTTTATTTTGTGGTAACAGTTCAGACAGGCTGTGCGTAAGCCGGAATCTGGCGCAAACACCATCTTCCTCGAAAAACGCAAGTCCTTCCCTGCGAGCCAAAAAAGCTAGTGCTTTTTGGTCTCTCAGTCGGACTCGCAATGTTTTTCTCACGAAGATGGATGCTTTTCGCCGTCAACGAACTGTGAGAACAGCCTGTCTGAACTGTTACATTTCGTGACTGTCACCGTATCACTCACGTGAATCTCCCGGCCACAGACACGCAGCCTGACGGAAACAGCTATAGCCTTCACGCGAAGTGTACTACCATCCCAGGACAAAACAATCTGGCCATCCCCTCCCACCGGGAGCGTGCACTCAAGCACCCCAAAGTACTCCAGCTGCGGTGTGAGAATAAACCTGTCATCCCCATCCTCGCAGATTTCAAGACCGATCAGGTATCTCGAAATTAGATAAATCGGGCTCGCTGCCCACGCATGGCACAGGCTCTTTCCGAACGGATCCCCGTACATCCCGTACTGGGCATCTCCGGTGACAGACGGATCGAACTCCTCCCAGAAAGTCACAGCTCCTCTGTCCAGCATGCCGCCCCAGTAGGACCTGATCACTTCAAGTACTGTGCCCGTTTCACCCAGCTGCCCCATGACATCCAGCGCAAAAAACTGGAAATAAGGAGTTCTGATCTGCTGAACCTTGTCAGAATGCAGTACATGTGCGGAAATCAGGCGAGTCTGCTCCTCATCGGCGATGCCGCACCGGATTGCCAGAAGATTCGTCTGACGGCTCACATGGCAGCGTCCCGATGTGAAGGAATCAATGAAAGCGCCGAGCTCCTGAGACCAGAAATGATCCTGAATACATGCACGGACCCGGTCTGCCTCTGCCCTGTAAAGTTTTGCGAATTCCTGATCATCCGCCATGGACGCAAGATCCGCCGCCGCGCTGAGAGCTGCATAGTACAGCATCTCTATGGCGCCGACCGGACCGTCCTTATCTATGTCCGCCCAGTCGATAAATGTCCAGTCGCGGTCCATTCCCACAAGAAAACCTGACTCATCCGTGCGCTTCATGCAGAATCCGATGAGATTTCTCACCTTCGGATAAATCTCCCCAAGGAATTCCCGGTCATGGAACGTCTCCATGTGTTCCTTAACACCCAGCACCCAGAGGAGCGAGTAGTCCACGATCGTATTGATATGGCCGGTCATGGGGTCATTGCCCCGAAGCGCAACGAGCGTGCGCTGTTCCACGCCCGGATCTACGAGGAGATAACGGCTGATGAGAAGGCTCTGATAGGCATCACCGCTCCAGATCCAACCGTCGCGCTTGATTCCGTCGAGGAAGAAAATACCGCTGCACAGGCGGAATGTGTGCTCTGCCACATTCCATATCTGATTGAGTCTTGCATCATCGCATGCAAATGCAGCTCTGACCGGGAACTCCACATACTGATGGACAGCGGTCAGTCCGACCGGTTCGCCCTCAATGAATACATATCTCAGCGCGCACCTTGGGCAGCGGCCTGTGACTGTCTCCCCAAAGCCGATGACCTCAGGCTTCCAGAAGAGATAACAATCCTTACCTGCCAGAGCTTCCGCGCGGGATTCGCCGCAGTACACAGTCATATTGTGCAGTCTTGCCATGGATGTGCGTATCTCAAGGCGGGCTGTCAGCTCCGTCTCGAACTCATAAAGCGTTCCGCCGCATACCGATTCAGTCTTCACCGGAAGATACACTTTTTCAGAATAGTTCCACTCCGCCGGGTCCTGCTCATACTCTGTATAGAGCCTGCTATAGCCCGCAGGAAGTTTTTCGGCATAGTCATCCGAGATCCATCCCGGACCGGATGTGATGACATCTCCGATGACGAGGGCACTCGGCAGCGCGTCAAGGCGGCCAAGATGCACCGTAACTTTTACCTTGCCCGGACCGCATGTAATGGCGGATTCGAACGGATACTTATCCTCATTGACAAGGACAAAGCCCACGCCGTGCGCATGGACGGTAAAACTCGTCTCCTCCTCCAGCACGTATTCCCTTGAGAGTGCGATTCTGTTACGAATACCCTCGCTCTTCCAAAAGGCAGGCCACGCAAGTCCTCTCTCCACGCGGCTGAAGTTCTGCTTCATGGCATGCCATCTCTCAAAATCTCCCTGATACCAGATCCAATAACTCATATTTGCTCCTTACCCGGACTTCGATTCCGTCCGCTCACACAAACTGCCATAGTACGTAAGTAACAGTTCTTACAGGCTGTTGCCAGGGCTTATGATCCGTCGCAAACACCATCTTCATCGAAAGGCGCTTGTCCTTCCCTGCGAGCCGTAAAAACACTTACGCATTTTTAATCTCTCGATCGGACCGGCAATGATTATTATCCGAGTTTCTCATCGAGATAATTCTTAAGTTCTGTCAGCATCTCATCAGTATAGAGGCCGCAAGCCGCATGTCCCATATCAGGAACAAGATGGAACACGGTATTGTCAGCTTCCGTTTTTTCACAGAGGTGCTCATAAAGTCTTTCAGAGTGCAGATATGGGACCGTGATGTCGCAGTCGCCGGTCATCTCTCCACGATCGATCACTCCATAGTAGTCCGCCATCACACTGACTTTTGCCGATACATCCCCGAAAGTTTCCTGATCTGTATATCTGACATCCATGAACTCTGTGTCGTCTGTCACCGCACACATAACTGCAAGATAGCCGCCCGCACTCTCTCCCCAGACAGCAGCTTTTTCCGCATCAAAACCATATACGTCGGCGTGGGCTCTGAGGTATCGTATGGCAGCCTTGCAGTCAGAAAGACCTGCCGGAAAGGCTGCTTCCTGAGCCAGCCTGTAGTTTATACTTGCGCAGGCGTACCCCTAATCCCGGAAAAATCTGTACATGAACTGAGCCTGCCTGGTTCTCGCGTCACCTGCTATGAAGCCTCCCCCGTGGATCAGCACAGAAGGCGACCTTCGTATAGTCCACTTCCGGGGTCATCTTGCCCGTCACGTCGATGCGGCATGTACCTCCGCGGATCCGGTCTTCGGGCGCGCTCGTCTTGTAATCTTCAAATTCCGGACCGCCGTCTCCGCACTCACCGATGTAATCCCAGCCGGCCCACACGTAATCGCCGATGACAGCCATGATGGCTCCAAGCAGGATCGCGCGAGTCTTGCCGATCTTATTGGAGAGCGGGAACGCAATCACCATGCCGAGCGCGGTGGGAATAGCGCCGACGATAGCGAGTGTACCCTGGAGGGTTCCGCCATTTGCAACTGTATAATTGCCGGACGCATCCGCAAACATAGCCTGACAGAAATAGAGCTGGGACACGTTCTTGATCATGCCTCCCATCTGGTAGAAGAAGAAAAACGCGATCATGATGATCCAGAATCTGTCATGGAGGCAGACGGCTGCCTGCTCTCTGACCGGCCTCGCCGCCTTGACTTTCTGAGCACCTCCGGCAAAGGTCTCTTCTGTGACACGTTCGCGAGTGAAGAGATATTCCGTGACTGCGCCGACGACCGTCGTGATCATGAGAGCTATGACAAATATATTCCAATGCTGATAGGATGCGTAGCCGTCATAGATGGCTGCGCCGTAAGCGTCAGTGTAGTATTCGATGACACCGGCGGCGTTCGTTACCGGGGGTCCGTTTTCGGGATTCATGTCATAGACGAAAAGAAGCCGCAGGAAGAAAGGCAGTACCATACTGGAAATACCCATAGCACCGAGTGCGCAGGCGTTGGAGATAGTAGCCAGAAGACTTCCGTCCTTGCTGTTTCTGGTCGAGAGACTGACAAGGGCTGCATGCGGTGTGCTGTACATGGGATAGGCGACTGCGAACCAGAGAATATAGCCAATGGCCAAAAGGATGAGAGCCGCGGTCTGTTTCTCGGGCATAGTCTCATTCACAAATGGCGAGAGAACGAAAAGTACTATGAGGCCAAGTATGCTGATAGGAATAGACAGTAAGATAAGCGGACGCGCTTTGCCGGCTTTTGTCATATTGTGGTCCATGAGACGACCGACCAGGATATTGCCCATGATGACGAAGACGACTGAAATGACCGGGATCCAGGCGAAGAACCAGCTTGCCCAGCGGTTGATATTCAGGACATTGGACATGTAGGCATTGAAATAATTGGCAAGGACCGCGTTGGCGGTGGCGGCAAGTGTGGGGCCTACGAGGTAGCCGATTGCTCCCTCCGGAAAGATGGTGACCTGATCGTTCCTGATCAGGGAACCGGGCAGTTTGAGGTTGCTTTTGCTCATGTCATCCTCCTTCAAGTATGTTCGGCGGTAGATATTATGCTTTTCCTTATAAAGGCTTTACTTTAATAATTTGTAATATAACAAAAATAAAGCTGTCAAAGCGGCAGCTGACGTGAAATGTCTAAATTTTGACCCGAATTGCAGCAGAGTATGT
>JAFRCB010000110.1 GCA_017404585.1 Lachnospiraceae bacterium | reverse complement strand
TCCGGGACAGATCGCGGTGGAGTACGGACATGTGAGGAGGGGCTTTGAGTATCCGCTGATAAAATTTGCAATCATATCAGAGGGAGACATATTCGGAGCGCGCCAGAAGAAGAAAAAGAAGAGGACCCGATATACCGGCGAGAAGATCGCGAGCTTTGCCGAGCTCCATATCGGCGACTATGTCGTGCACGAGAACCGTGGCCTCTGCATCTACAAGGGAATTGAGCAGGTCCGGGTCGACGACGTTCTGAAGGACTATATCAAGCTGGAATACCGGGACGGGAACCTGTATATTCTGGCCACCCAGCTGGACGTGCTGCAGAAGTATTCGAGCTCGGAGGGTAAAGCCCCGAAACTCAATCGCCTGAATGGCCAGGATTGGGAGAAGACCAGAGCTAAAGTCAAGAGTTCGGTCAAAAATATTGCGAGGGAACTTGTCGATCTCTATGCGGCCCGCGAGAAAGCTGACGGTTTTGTCTACAGCGAAGATACGGAGTGGCAGAGGGAGTTCGAGGAACTCTTCCCGTTCGAGGAGACCGAGGATCAGCTCGCGGCGATCGAGGATACCAAGAGAGATATGGAAAGCCGCAAGATCATGGACCGCCTGATCTGCGGAGACGTCGGCTACGGCAAGACGGAGATCGCCCTGAGAGCGGCTTTCAAGGCTGTCCAGGACGGCAAGCAGGTGGCCTATCTGGTCCCGACAACGATCCTCGCCCAGCAGCACTATAAGACTTTTATGCAGCGCATGAAGGATTTTCCGGTACGTATTGATCTTCTGTGCCGGTTCCGGTCTTCTGCTGAGATCAAGAATTCACTCAAGGAACTGAAAAAGGGCCTGGTCGACATTGTGATCGGGACCCACAGGCTGCTCTCCAAGGACGTGGCCTTCAAAGATCTCGGTCTTCTCATTATCGATGAGGAGCAGCGCTTCGGCGTCACTCACAAGGAGAAAATCAAGAACCTCAGAAAGGATGTCGACGTACTTACTCTCACCGCGACCCCGATTCCGAGGACACTTCATATGAGCCTTGTCGGTATACGCGATATGTCGATCCTTGAGGAGCCGCCTCAGGACCGTGTGCCGATCCAGACCTACGTTATGGAGTTCGATCCGGAGATGGTCAGAGAGGCCATCTGCAGGGAACTGGCAAGGAACGGTCAGGTCTACTATGTCTACAACCGTGTCCGCGATATAGCGGATATGGCGATGCGGATACAGAATCTGGTGCCTGAGGCGAGCGTTGCATTTGCCGACGGACAGATGAACAAGAGGGAACTCGAGGACATCATGGTGGATTTCATCAACGGCGAGATCGACGTGTTGGTCACGACGACGATCATCGAGACCGGCCTCGACATATCCAACGCCAACACCATGATCATTCACGATGCGGACCGCATGGGCCTGTCCCAGCTCTATCAGCTGCGGGGACGCGTCGGACGTTCTGCAAGGACAGCGTACGCTTTTCTCATGTACAGAAGGGACAAGCAGCTGAAGGAGGTTGCGGAGAAGCGCCTTGCAGCCATCCGCGAGTTCACGGAGCTCGGTTCGGGCTTCAAGATCGCCATGCGGGATCTGGAGATCCGCGGAGCCGGCAACCTGCTCGGCAGCGAGCAGCACGGGCACATGGATCTGGTCGGATATGACCTCTACTGCAAGCTGCTGTCCGAGGCTGTCAGGGAGGCCAAGGGCATCCCGGCAAAGGAGGAATTTGAGACGGTAGTCGATGTGGTCATGGACGCGTTCATTCCGGACAGCTATATTCCGAACGAGTTCACGAAGCTTGACTTTTATAAGAAGATAGCGGCCATTGAAAATGAGCACGACTATGAGGACATGTCCGATGAGCTCATGGACCGTTTCGGCAATCTGCCGCAGCCGGTTCAGAACCTGCTGGCTATAGCGGATCTGAAGGCTGCTGCACATGCGGCTTCGATCACGGAGATCAAGGAGCGGCAGAGGGAGATATCGCTCTCTGTGCTGGCCGAGCCGACATTTGACCGCGCGGAAGTGCCGAGGATCATCGGATCTTTCGGCGGCATGTTCGGAGTCCGGAACTACCCGACAGGCACCGTGTTCGTCTATAACGGCGAGCGGGGGACAAGGCAGATGATTGCAAATTTGAAAAGATTCACATCAGAACTTGCCCGAACCGCACAAAGTGGTTATAATGAGCAATGACTTTCTGTAAAGCACAATGAAACTTTCCGAAGTATGGAGGTTAATTATTATGAAATTGTTTAAGAAACTTGCAGCAGCGGGCCTTTCCGTCGTTATCGCGGGCAGTCTTCTTGCCGGCTGCGGCAGCCCTGCTGACACAGCGCAGATCGATGGAACCAAGACCGTCGTGACGATCAATGAGGATGAGGTGCCGCTCGGTACGCTCAGCTTTCTGGCAAAATATCAGCAGGCTCAGATGTATGCAATGTATACAGCATATTTCGGAGCAGCCGAGATTTTTGATATGGTCATGGACGAGTCATCCGGCGAGACTTACGGCGAGACCCTGAAGGGCTATGCGCTCGATTCGATCGAGGAGATGGTCCTCCTTCGCCAGCACGCTGAGGAGTACGGTGTTACTCTGACAGCTGAGGAAGAGGAGCAGATCGACAAGGTCGCTCAGGCTTATATCGATGAGAATTCCGAGGAAGTCCGCGCTGCAATCGGCGCTTCCAAGGAGAACGTGATCGAGCTCCTTAAGCTTCAGCTCATCAAGAGCAAGATGATGGAGCCTATGGCAGCGGATGTCGACACTGAGGTCTCCGATGAGGAAGCACAGCAGTCCGGCGTTACTTATGTAAAAATTACCAAGGCGACGGAAGAAGACTTCAAGAACGAGAATTCCGACGAGTCATCCCTTGCGGACTCTTCTGTAGCTGCAGCTGCTGATGTGGCAGCTCAGGTGGAAGCTGCAAATGCAGAGAAGTACAGCCAGGCAGAAGCCGTCCTTGCGGCAGTCCAGGCATCCGGCAATGTCGCGGAAGCCGATATGACTACGATTGCAAATGGAATCAACGAGGAGCTCTACGCTCAGACCGGTCAGTTCACGACACACAATACAGAGGATACTGTCCTTGATATGGCAATTGTCGAGGCGGTCGCAGGTATGTCTGACGGCACGCTGGTCGACCATGTTG
This sequence comes from Lachnospiraceae bacterium, assembly GCA_017404585.1. Classification (GTDB taxonomy): domain Bacteria; phylum Bacillota; class Clostridia; order Lachnospirales; family Lachnospiraceae; genus Chordicoccus. Next base: position 5,133 of record JAFRCB010000110.1, on the reverse strand, counting down.
TCGAGGCTTCCGACGGAACGGCATGGTTCGTTGTCAGATTTGATGCCGCTTACGATGAGACGGCAACTCAGGAAATCAGGGATGAGAAGGTCAAAGCCCGCAAGCAGGAGGCTTATGACAAGCTTTACACAGAGTGGAAAGACTCTGCGAAGATCACAGTCGACGAGGCAGTCCTTGCGACACTCATCATCAGTGATAAGAGCCCGGTCGCGTTCGGCAAAGATCCGCTTCCGGAGGATGACAGCTCTGTAGCTGCGGCCGTGGAGAATGCTGATGCATCCGAATCGGCAGCAGAGGAATCTGTTGCGGAAGAGGCAGCTGAGTCCGCTCCGGCAGATGAATCTGTCGCAGAAGGCGCTGCAGACGCATCCGTTGCAGCAGAGGAGAGCGCAGCAGACTAACAGGATCATAGAGGAGACAGCAGCTACTGCAAAATGTGGCGACTGTCTCTTTTTTTGTGTATTGCTTTTTTGACCAAAAGAGATTACGTTTAGTATATCTATGTGTGAGATGCGCCCCGCCTCTGCAGGCGGGGGCAGCAAATCAGTTTCACTGTCAGATGTGCCGGTGCTAAAGCCGGAGGACTGTAGATCAGTCTCACAATAGACCGGACCTTAAAGGGAGGTGATCCGATGGATAATGATAAAACGATTATTGAGCGCCTGGTCAGGATAGAGCAGGACGCACAGTCAATCTATGATGAGGCCAAAGCGGAGAAGGAAAAGCGGAGACAGGAACTTGAGGCAAGGATGGCTGCATTTGATGCGGATGCTGACGCCGAGCTTACAGCCAGACTCAGCGCGGTGAAGACCAGGCTGGTAAGGGAACACAGTGAAAATACGAACAGAATGGAAGCGGATATGAGCAGGGCTCTTCGGATGCTTGATAAGGAATTTGCGTCCCAGATGAAGAAGGACGCGGATGATATTGTTAAGGAGATCCTGAAATGAACAATTTGCTGGAATACAGCGGAGTTGTCACGAAGATCCGGGCAATGCAGAAGAATCTGCTCACGGACGATGATTTCCGTGAAATCGTGGCTATGCCCGACGTTGCGGCGGTCGAGTCCTACCTGAAGAAAAATCCGGCCTACGCGGAGGCTTTCGGCAACATCAACGAGAGCGATATCCACAGGGAGGCACTGGAAGCTGTCTTCGGAAGCATTGTCTACCGTGACTTCGCGAAAATTTACAACTTTGCAGACCCTGATCAGGAAAAATTTCTGAAGAAGTACGCGAGAAGGTATGAGATCAGACTTCTGAAAAAGTGCCTGAAATACGCAATAGCGGGCAGAGCTCCGGGAGACGAGATCCTCTGGCATAAGGATTTCTTTAAAAAGTTCTTGAGTCTCGATGTGGAAGCCCTGCACGAGTGCACGTCCCTGGATATGACCCTGAAAGTGCTTGAGAACACCGAGTACTATCCCGTTCTCATGAAAGTGCGCATGAGCGGCAGGGCGGAGGGCTTTGACTATGAGACTGCCCTCGATATGTACCATTTCAGTACGATCTGGAAAGAACGGGACAGGATCGTCTCGGGAGACAGTGTGAAGGCGATCAGCCGCATTTACGGGAGCCGCTTCGATATGCTGAATATATGGTTCATCAAGCGGGCAAAGCAGTATTATGAGATGCCTGAGGCAGAGATCTACACCCTCATCATTCCCGTGCTCTACAGGCTCAGACAGGATGATATAAGGGCCCTGGTCACGGCGGAGAGTGAGGAGCAGTTCGCGGCAGCTCTTGCCCGGACCTTCTATGGGAAACAGTACGAGGATCTTGCGCCGGACAATCTGGAGGATATGTACGGATATGTCTTGCGCGACGTACTTCGTCAGGAAGCCAAGAAGCACCCGTATTCAGCGGCAACGCTGTATCGATATCTTTATCTTAAGGAGCACGAGGGAGAGAAGCTTGTGGCTGCGGTCGAATGTGTCCGCTACGGCATCGATCCCGAAGAGGCTTTTAAATATATAAACGCAGTGTAAAGACCGGAGGGGAAAATATGATAGCGAAAATGAAATTCGTAAGTCTCTCGGGTCCGAAGGCGGATATTGACCGGATGGTCAATAAATATCTTTCCAAATATGAGATCCACCTGGAGAACGCTCTGACAGCGCTCGGGGAGGAGCAGCACCTGGTGCCCTATGTGCAGAAGAATCCGTACAAGGATCTACTTGCGACAGCGGGCATCTACACGAAACTGCTTCCTCCGGACACCGCAGCGGGACCTGAAATCCCGCTGACAGACGCGATCGATCTCATCGGGGAAGTGGACAGCCGCCTTACGGGACTACGGGAGAAAAAGAGCGAACTTGACGCGGAGCTTTTGAATCTGCGCGAGTCGCTGAAAAAGATCGAGCCCTATCAGGGACTTGAGTATGATTTGAAAGCGATCCTTGACTTCCATTTTATCTCGTATCGCTTCGGCAAGCTGCCTAAAGAGTACTTTGAGAAGTTCAGGACTTATGTGGATGAGAACACGGGAGCGATCTTCCTTGTCTCCGGTGAGGATGAGACGTATGTCTACGGCGTGTATTTTGTCTCCAAGGAGGAGGCTCACAAAGTGGACGCGACCTACGCCTCGATGCACTTTGAAAGACTCTTTATTTCGGATGAGTACAGCGGAACTCCGCAGGATGCCTACAGGATTCTCAGCGATCAGGTCGCGGAGAAGGAGAGAGAACTTCGTGAAATCGAGGGTGAGATGGCAGACCTGCTGAACAAAGAGGGCGGAAGCCTTCTGGCGGCGGAAAAGAAGCTGCGGGATCTTTCCTCAAACTTTGACGTCAGGCGTATGGCAGCCTGCACCGAGTCAAAGAAGGATACTTTCTACATCCTCTGCGGATGGATGGACGCGGATGACGTGGAAAAATTCAGAAATGAGATCGCGAATGATCCGAAGGTAGTCTGCCTTGTCCAGGAAGATGAAAAGAAGATGAATGTAGAGCCGCCGACGAAGCTCAAGAATCCGGCCTTTTTCAGACCATATGAAATGTATGTCAAAATGTATGGTCTGCCGAATTACAATGAGTTCGATCCGACGATCCTGGTGGCCCTCACATATTCATTTATTTTCGGCATTATGTACGGCGACGTCGGTCAGGGGCTCTGCCTCATGATCGGAGGCTTCCTGCTGTATAAGAAAAAGCACAGCGATCTTGCGGGAATCATCTCGATGGCCGGAATATTCTCGACGATTTTCGGATTCATGTTCGGAAGTATATTCGGATTCGAGGAGGTCATCCCCGCGCTCTGGCTCAGACCGAGGGAGGAAATGATCACGCTTCCCGGTGTCGGTTCGATCAACACGATTCTCGTGTGCGCGATCGTATTCGGAATGTTCCTCACTCTGGTCACGATGGTGCTGCATATCATGAATTACTCAAAGCAGAAGAATGTCCAGGAGACATATTTCGGAACGAACTCATTTGCAGGAATCATTTTCTACGGCCTCGTCGTAGTCATGATCATCCTCGTGTTCAGCGGGCACACGGTGCCGGCGGCATCTCTTTTCGGAGTGCTGATCGCGCTGTCAGCCCTTGCCATGTTCTTCAAGGAGCCGCTCACTAAGATCATAGAGAAGGAAAAAGGACCGAAGATCGAGGGCGGCCTTGTCATGTTCCTGGTCCAGGGCTTCTTCGAAATGTTCGAAGTCTGCCTGTCCTATTTCTCAAACACGCTGTCCTTCGTGCGTATCGGCGCTTTCGCCGTCAGCCACGCGGCTATGATGAGCGTCGTTCTCATGCTCGCGGGGGCGGAGAACGGCGGCAGTCCGAACTGGGTCGTCGTTGTTCTGGGCAACCTGTTCGTCATGGGTATCGAAGGTCTGATCGTCGGCATTCAGGTTCTCCGTCTTGAGTTCTACGAGCTCTTCTCACGCTACTACCGGGGCGATGGCAAACCGTTCGTCTCGTCCCTTCGCATGAAGAAGTCCGAAGGATAAGTTAGAATCAGCAGCACTTCAGACGGGCTGCACCGAAGCTCCATATGCCGGCGCAAACATCATCTTCATCGAAAAGCGCAGGTCCTTCCCTGCGAGCTTGCGCAGGCGGCAAGCCGCCGTTACGCGATCTCTCGGTCGGACCCGCAATGCTTTTCTCACGAAGATGGATGCTCACTGCCGGATAACGAACTGTGAATGCAGCCGGTCTGAACTGCTGCGGCGAAGCTCAACATACCGGCGTAAGCATCATCTTCATCGAAAAGCGCATGTATAAAATTAAATAATATTAGGAGGTCATATCATGACACTTGCAATTCAGATCGCTTTATGCGCAGCACTCATACTCAGCATTTTCGTCCCGGGACTCGTTTTCCTTAAGGGGGAGAGGACAAAGGGCAGATTTAAGTCAGCCCTCGCAATTAATCTGTTCACCTTCTTCGGCCTGCTCATCATCGCGACGGTAACGCTGTTTGCCGGCGCTGCTCCGACATTTGCAGACGAAGCCCAGGCCGCAGCCGGATCGGGACTCAAGGAAGGACTCGGCTATATCGCGGCAGCTCTTTCCACAGGCATCTCCTGCCTCGGCGGCGGTATCGCCGTCGCAAGCGCGGCCTCGGCAGCGCTCGGCGCAATCAGTGAGGACCAGAGCATCCTGGGTAAATCACTCATCTATGTAGGTCTGGCGGAAGGTGTATGCCTCTACGGTCTTATTATTTCGTTCATGATCATCGGCCAGCTGGGCTAAGCAGTTTTTTTCGGCAGTGAACCGGTGAATGTTCCCGCAGGCGGGATCAGGTATGGAGCATTATATGAAAATGTTTTTGATCAGCGACAACGTGGACACTCTCACAGGCATGCGCCTGGCGGGTATCCCCGGTGTCGTGGTGCACAGGAAGGACGAACTCATGCGGGCCTTAGATGAAGCCCTGGCGGACACAGAGATAGGTATCATTCTGCTGACTGAGAAATTCGGCAGAGACTTTCCGGACTATGTGAACAGCGTCAAGCTGGCTACTAAGATGCCGATCATTATCGACGTTCCGGACCGCCACGGTTCCGGCCGCCGCAGCGACTTCATCACCGCATATGTCAATGAAGCGATAGGATTAAAATTATGACGATAGATGAAAAATTAGATGCTCTCTTTGAGCAGGCGACGGAAGACGCCCGCGCGGAAGGAAAAGCCCT
>JAFRCB010000109.1 GCA_017404585.1 Lachnospiraceae bacterium | reverse complement strand
GCGGGAGAAGATGAAGTGATGACGATCGGAAATATGCTTTGTGATTGCCGGGAAGATCGTCGGCAGATAGAGGGTGAGAGGCGTCTTTGGCCGTGTGCCTCCGTTTATAATATCCTGCCAGACCAGCATGCCAAGTCGGTCACAGTGATAATACCAGCGCATCGGTTCGATCTTGATGTGCTTGCGGAGCATGTTCATGCCGGCAGATTTCATTTGCACTATGTCATAGATGAAGGCTTCGTCGGAAGCGGGAGTGTAAAGTCCGTCCGGCCAGTATCCCTGATCGAGGACGCCATTCATGAAATACGGTCTGTTATTGAGGAAGATTCGTGTGATGCCGTTTTCATCAGATTCTAGGGACACTTTGCGCATGCCAAAGTAGGAGATGACTCTATCATGCCCCGCAGTGATTTTTACAGGGTAAAGCCAGGGCTCCTCCGGGCTCCATGGTTTTGCGTCCCGGATATCTATGCTCAGCTCTTCATATGGAACAGCGGAGGCTTTCGCAAGAGGATCCGCGAAGATGCCGGATTCCGATATGCGGTCGGCATCATACTCTTTTGTGGGTTTGGCAATCAGGATTTCGACCGGGACTTTTGCCGATGTCTCGATTCGGCACTTTATTATGTTACTGTCGAGATCGGGCGTGAATACCGCGCGGGTAATATAGGTCTCCGGGACCCACTCCATCCAGACTGTCTGCCAGATACCGCTCTGGGCAGTATAATACATGCCTCCGGGTTTCAGAGACTGCTTTCCGCAGCTTCGCCATGATGAGTCGGACAGGTCGGTCACGCGCACGTGGAGTTCATTAACATCCGGGACAAGGTAGTCCGTGATATCGACTTCGAACGGGAGATAGCCCCCATGGTGGCGGACGATGCCGTTCCCGTTCATATAGACCAGGCAGGACTCGTCGACTGCGCCGAAGTGCAGAATGAGCCGCATGCCGGGTAGTTTTTTGACTGTGAAGATCCGGTGATACCAGAGTACTTCATCCGGCATGAGCTGCCTGTCCACGCAGGAAAGAAGAGATTCCGGCGAGTATGGGACGATAATGAAGCCGTCGTAATTGACCGGGCCGGGATAGCGGGACTCGAGAGAGGTCTTAGGCCTTATCGCGTACTCCCAGCATCCGTTCAGGTTGATATAGGAGCTTCGAACAAGCTTTGGGCGCGGGTATTCCGGGAGCACGCTGTCCTCCTTGAATTCCTCGCCCCACGTTGTATACAGTCTTATCGGATCCGCCTTCTTCTTGCCGAGCTGAAGCGAACCGATCGCGTTTTTAATATTCATTATGCTGCCCTTCCTTTGTGGCTGCCTGCAATACTATCTTATATGTAATTTTACCTGTTTTGCCTTTTGATGGCAACAGGGATCGTGACAGTTCAGACGGGCTGCAGCGCAACTTCAAAATCCGTCGCTAACACCATCTTCATCGAAAAACGCAGGTCCGTTCACTTCGAGCTTAAAAACGCATTCGCGTTTTTGATCTCTCAGACGGACCTGCAATGTTTTTCTCACGAAGATGGATGCTTTGCGCCGGTAAACCGAGCTACAAGGGCAGCCTGTCTGAACTGCCGGAGGTCATAGCCGGGGATCGTGACAGTTCAGACGGGCTGCATGGAGATTCAGGATCCGGCGCAAACTGTGCTCTTGTAACTCCTCATGTTTCATGGTTAAATATAGATTGACCAATTATGCTTAGGCATAGTATCTTGGCAGCAGAATACTAACTTAAGACTTCCAAATTTAGATTTTTGCGTCCCGGAGAGTACATTTTTATGAGGCGGCTTCAAAGATGAGGACGTGGGAAGTCTGTGAATTATGGCGGTATGCCGAAAGGGAGAAAAACAATGATCAGACTTATAGCAAGTGATATCGACGGGACTCTTGTCAGAGATGGTTCGCATCATATCAACCAGGAATATATGCAGGTCATATCTGCATTAAAGAAGAAAGGGGTCCGCTTCTGTGCGTGCAGCGGCCGCCAGTACAGCAGTATTCTTCACCTTTTTTCTCCGATCGCGGATGACATCTATTTCATCTCCGAGAACGGCACAGTCCTCCGCACGAAGGATAAGGTCCTGCACACCTGGGCAATTTCCGAAGGTTATATAAGGCCCCTCATGGAGGATCTGCGCAAGATCGACGGTATCGAGGTCGGCTTCTGCACACCGGATATGACATATACGGAAGGCGGTGAGGATACCGCGCTCTTCAAGCTTCTTCGTGACGGATATAAATATGCCGTGGAGGCGGTGCCCGATCTTCTTGAGCTGCCGCTCGACAATATCTGTAAAATCACGATTTATCACGAGAGCGACGCCGAGGGCATGTGTGCTCCCATATACAATTCTGACTGGATGAATAAGCTGCGCGTCACCTGCTCCGGCAAGTGCTGGGTCGACATCTGCGCGATGGAGGCAGGTAAGGGTGAAGCCTACGCGCTGCTCCAGGAATATCTGGATATCCCGAAGGAGGAGACTGTGTATTTTGGAGACAACATGAATGATCTCACGGCATTTGATGAGACAGGCGTTAGCTATACAGTTGCAAATGCCCGCTCCGAAGTCCAGGACTCCGCCGACATCGTCATGGGCTCGTTCAGCCATGACGGAGTGCTCACAGCACTGAAGACGATTCTGATTGCACTGTAAATTCTAAGGACGGGTGGGTAATTCTTAATGATCGGTAAAGCAGGTGGGATGCAGCAATACGTATAGTGAATGCTGCAGCTTAAGCTTTGTAATCGGCGGGACGAGACAGGCTTAAGAAACTTTGCGTACGATGAGGCATGACAATGAGAGAGAAGTTCGCGAAAACTGAACATATGAAAAAGAGAATATTTCAAATCGTGGAGGTGGGCTACACTCAGGACCGAGTGAGCCGGCTCTACGATATCGTCAATGTGGCAGCGATCATCATAAACCTTATCGTCAGTATTCTGTATACGTTCAATCCGATGCAGGAGCGGTTCGGTGGGGCGATCATTACCATAGAAAGTATCACCGTCATGTTCTTCACTGTCGATTACATTCTCCGCATATATACTGCCCGCTATCTCTGTGAGGATGGGCCGGAGTGGAAAGCTGTTCTTCAGTATGTCTTCTCATTCACGGGAATCGTTGACCTTCTGTCATTTCTGCCGTATTACCTTCCGTTTTTCTTTCCGGAGGGCGCGATTGCCTTCCGCATGTTCCGGGTCGTTCGCATTTTCAGACTGTTCCGGATCAATGCCTACTATGATTCCCTGAACGTCATAACGGAAGTCATAGTGAGCAAGAAGCAGCAGCTGCTCTCATCGGTCTTTATCGTTCTTATACTTATGGTAGCTTCAAGTCTGTGCATGTACAGCCTGGAGCATGAAGCCCAGCCGGATGTATTTGAAAATGCATTCTCGGGAATATGGTGGGCAGCATCCACCCTGATGACTGTCGGCTACGGAGACATTTACCCGGTGACGACCGCCGGGCAGATGCTCGGCATAATCATCACATTGATCGGCGCAGGCATGATCGCAATTCCGACAGGTATTATTTCTGCCGGCTTCGTTGAGCAGTACGCAAAAATACAGAAGACCGCCGAGCTCGCCATGGAGATGGATGTCTCCTTTATTAAGGTGCGCCTCGGACACGAGGACAAGTGGTCGGGCTGTTCAATAAAGGAACTGGGTCTCCCGAGCGGTATGGTGGTGGCGGCAGTGAGACGTGATGACATAGTCATCGTGCCTAATCCGGATACTGTTCTCGTGTCCGGCGATTCGCTTGTCGTCGCGGCCGAAGGACACAAGGAAAATGTGGACATTGATTTAAAGAGTATTATCCTGAAGGGCCAGCATCCGTACATAGGCAGGCGGGTCCGGGACCTCGACATTTCCCGCCAGACATATATCGTCATGATAAAGCGCGAGGGCAAAATCATCACCCCGCGCGGGGATTCCCGTCTCGAGGAGGGGGACGAGCTGGTCCTGTATACCAGAAAATTTATCCCGGAGGCGACTACTATCTCAGTGTAAACAGCCTTGCAACAGTTTGACGGGCTGCTTTAACAGTTCATTACCTGCGGCGACAATTATCAACGTGTGTACATCCCGGACCAGTTCAGACGGGCTGCGCTTGTACTTCATTACCGGAGCAAAGCATCCATCTTCGTGAGAATAGCATTGCATATCCGACTGAGAGATCGACAATGCGTATGCATTGTTAAGCTCGCAGGGAAGGATATGCGCTTTTCGATGAAGATGATGTTTGCGCCGGATATTGAATTTCGCATGCAGCCGTCTGAACGGGGGAGCAGCCGTCTGAACGGGGGAGCAGCCGTCTGAACGGGGGAGCAGCCATCGGGCAACAAATGTTCGATTGGCATTGAAAATGACAGCGCAATTTGCTACAATCATCCATACATCACGCGGCGAAAGCCGCACCGCATAAGGAGTCTACATGGATCAGAGTAAAATCCGTAATTTTTGTATAATAGCCCATATTGATCATGGAAAGTCCACTCTCGCGGACCGGATCATTCAGATGACCGGTCTTCTGACAGAGCGCGAAATGCAGGAGCAGGTCCTCGATAACATGGACCTCGAGCGCGAGCGCGGCATAACCATCAAAGCGCAGACTGTCCGTACGGTCTATAAAGCGGATGACGGGGAGGAGTATATCTTCAACCTGATCGATACCCCCGGCCATGTCGACTTTAATTATGAAGTATCACGCTCTCTGGCTGCCTGCGACGGTGCAGTCCTCGTCGTCGACGCGACTCAGGGAGTTGAAGCCCAGACGCTCGGCAATGTCTATCTCGCCCTGGATCATGACCTTGAGTGCATCTCCGTCATCAATAAAATCGATCTTCCGAGCGCTCACGCCGATGAAGTCGCCCAGGAGATCGAGGACATCGTTGGCATTGAGGCCATGGACGCTCCGCGCATTTCAGCCAAGACCGGTGAGAACGTGCACGCGGTACTTGAG
>JAFRCB010000108.1 GCA_017404585.1 Lachnospiraceae bacterium | reverse complement strand
CCAAAGTCCTTCAGGACCGCCTGCTTTCAATGCCCAACGTGGAGATGGTCTGGGACAGCACGCTGAAGTCCATCGACGGCGACGGTCAGGTCAGAAGCATCGTGACTGTTGACAAAAAAGATGGCTCCGAGCGCACGATCCCGGTGGACGGCGTGTTCATAGCGGTCGGCATTCAGCCGATCAGCCAGCTTGTCTCGGGCAAGCTGGATCTCGATCAGGGCGGCTACGTCATCGCCGATGAGACCGGAGCAACGTCTGTTCCCGGCGTATTCGTCGCCGGTGACCTCAGAAAGAAGCAGCTTCGCCAGATCATCACGGCCTGCGCAGACGGTGCAAATGCAGTCACCAGCGTACAGGACTACCTGATCAAGCACTGAGGAGGTACCGCTCGAAGGTCGTAAACCGGGACTTTGCATAAATATCATCCGGAGATTCAGGTACTTCAGCTCGAAAATGTAAAAATCCCCGTACAGGAACTGACATGGACCTGTCCGGGGATTTTTCTGTCTCATCTCTTCAATGTTCGACCGGAGCCTTGTTGCGCATGCTCCATCGCGCGGGGCAGCCGCCGCTCAGGCCCTGCCCGCCTTCTGTTTATTCTGCTTCTGCTTCTTTATGACCTTCAGCCGCGTGAACTCCTCGCGCTCCTTCTCCTCCAGAGCAGCCCCGATCGTCTTGGCAAGCTCCTCATAGTGGGGGATCGTGATATTCTTCAGCGCGTTTGCCCGCTTCTGCGTCTTCTGAATGTTGGCTGCCAGCCGATAAGCCGCCGTCTCCACCTGGGCAAGCCTCACAGTCAGATCTTTGACACGGGCAAATGCAGCTCTCGCCTCATCCAGTGATTCTCGCGTCCGGAAAAACGCGTAGGCCGACCGGAGGTTCTGCTCCGCATCATAGCGGACCAGAGGAATCTCCGTGCCCATGACGCTTCGAGTCTTGACCTCGATCGACATGTCTACCGGCAGCGTCTCCGCGATCGTCCGCACATTCTCTATTCCCATCTGCATATTGGCCTTCTGAAGCGAGGCGTAGGCCTTGCGATAGGTCTCGTTGATGACCTCCTGAATCTCCCTGGCTTCCTCCGTGTAGGCAGTCAGCTCCCGGATCAGAATATTCCTCTTCTTATCCATAAGGTCATATCCCTGTCTGGCAAGCTTCAGGGAATTTCTCGCCCGCATCAGATTTCCTTTTGTCGGGACCTCATTCGGATCCATACTCTGCCCTCCGTATATTACTTCATCTCTCTGTAGTACTTATCGAGAATCGCCGAATCGACACGGTCGAGTTCCGTCTTCGGAAGTATGCCGAGAAGCCTCCAGCCGATATCCAGAGAATCGCAGACCTGGCGGTCCTCATAGTGGCCCTGGCCCACGAACTCCCGCTCGAAGGCCTCTCCAAAATTCAGGTATTTCTTATCGATGTCAGACAGCTCATCCTCACCGATGACGGACGCAAGGGATCTCGCGTCTGTGACTCTTGCATAGGATGAGAACAGCTGATTGGCCACCGCCTGGTGATCCTCGCGGGTGTACTTAGCCCCGATGCCGTCCTTCATGAGTCGCGACAGCGACGGCAGTACGGAAATCGGCGGATATATTCCCTGACCGTTCAGGTTCCTGTCGAGAACGATCTGGCCTTCCGTGATGTAACCGGTAAGGTCGGGAATCGGATGCGTGATATCATCGTTGGGCATGGTCAGGATAGGTATCTGAGTGACAGAGCCCTCCTGTCCGGCCACGATTCCGGCTCTCTCGTACATAGCAGCAAGGTCAGAATACAGGTATCCCGGATAGCCCTTGCGGGACGGGATTTCACCCTTGGACGAAGAGACCTCGCGCAGCGCTTCACAGTAAGATGTCATATCCGTCATGATGACCAGGATGTGCATGTGCTTCTCATAGGCAAGATACTCCGCCGCCGTCAGGGCGACGCGCGGGGTGATGATGCGCTCGACGACGGGATCATTTGCAAGATTGAGGAACATGGTGACGTGATCGGACACGCCGCTCTCCTCAAATGTTCTCCGGAAATATTCGGCGACGTCGTATTTTACTCCCATAGCGGCAAATACGACACCGAATTTCTCATTGCTGTCCCCGCCGAGGTTGGACTGCAGTACCAGCTGGGCTGCCAGCTCATTGTGGGGCAGACCGTTGCCGGAAAAGATCGGAAGCTTCTGACCGCGAATCAGCGTCGTCAGCGTATCGATCGCGGAGATTCCCGTGTTGATATAGTTTCGGGGATACTCACGGCGGCATGGATTGAGCGGCATTCCGTTCACATCGACCCTCACCTTAGCGGCGATCGGTCCCAGTCCGTCGATCGGCCGGCCTATGCCGTCAAAAGTCCTGCCGAGGATATCCTCAGACAGAGCAATCTCCATCGGATGACCGGTGAGAACTGTCCGCGTATTTCGAAGTGACATGCCGTCCGTGCCTTCAAATACCTGAATGACAGCCCTGTCCTCATAGCACTCGATAATTCGTCCTATGCGCTTTGTGCCGTCCTCCATCCTGAACTCGACGATCTCATCGTAAGCGGCTCCCCGAAGGCCTTCCAGAACGACCAGGGGACCGTTAATTTCACTCAGACCAAGATATTCAATTGACATATGATCCCCCCTTACGCGTTCCGCTCGAGCACGTTCTCATAGAACTCGTCGATTTTCTTTTTATAATCGTCAAAAAGATCCAGGCGGTCGTTGGGCACGTCGTACTTGATGGCGATGACTTTTTCAAATATTGTATCCTGCCGAAGGACAGACATCGGATGGCCTTCCGCGACCAGCCGTCTCGCATTGTCATAGAGATAGAGGATCGTCTCCATCATCCTGAACTGCTTGATGAGCGGGACATTCTGATCCTGCGGGTGAAAAGCGTTCTGCTGCAGGAAACCGAGACGGATGACTCTGGCGATTTCGAGTGTGAGCTTCTGATCATCCGGGAGGACGTCAGAGCCGATCAGCTTGACCGTCTCCATGAGCTTATCCTCGGCGTTCAGCAGCGCGACAATGCGGGTCCGGTACTCATTGAACTTTGGATCCACATTGGTCTTATACCATGCTGTAAAATCCATGCCGTACTCGCTATAGCTTTCCATCCAGTTGATAGCCGGATAATGTCGGGCGTAAGCCAGCGCCTTGTCGAGGCCCCAGAAGCACCTGACGAATCGCTTGGTGTTCATCGTGACAGGCTCCGAGAAGTCTCCGCCCTGAGGCGAGACAGCCCCGATAATAGATACGGATCCGACAGCTCCCGAGAGAGAGGTCATCTCCCCTGCGCGCTCATAGAAAGCGGCAAGGCGGGAGGCCAGATACGCCGGGAAGCCTTCCTCCGCGGGCATCTCCTCCATACGGCCCGACAGCTCGCGCAGTGCTTCCGCCCAGCGGGATGTGGAGTCTGCCATGATCGCGACATCGTAGCCCATATCCCGGTAGTACTCAGCCAGTGTGACGCCCGTGTAGATGGATGCCTCGCGGGCGGCGACCGGCATGTTTGATGTGTTCGCTATCAGCGTCGTGCGGGCCATAAGCTTGTTGCCCGTCTTCGGATCCTCCAGTTCGGAGAAATCCTCGAGGACTTCCGTCATCTCGTTGCCGCGCTCGCCGCAGCCGATGTAGATGATGACGTTGGCATCCGAGAATTTCGCGATCGCGTGCTGCGTCATCGTCTTTCCGGTACCGAAACCTCCCGGAATGGCCGCCGTACCTCCCCGGGCAATCGGGAAGACCGTGTCGAGAATTCTCTGTCCGGTGACCAGCGGATGGCTCGCCGGAAGCCTTTTGGCTGTAGGTCTCGGAACACGGATCGGCCACTTCTGGGCAAGAGTGAGCTCCCTTGTCGTATGGTTCGGCAGCTCGACAGTTACGATCGCATCATTTACAGTGTATTTGCCGTCCGGCATGACTTTCCGGACAGTTGCTCTCTCAATGAGCGGAGTCATCATTGACCTGTGGACAATGGACGGAGTCTCAGGGCATTCCGCAATCACGGCACCGCCGCATATGACGTCACCCTCCCTGACCTTCATGGTCACGTCCCACTGTTTATCAGGATCCAGCGAGTCGACAGCGACACCACTCGCTATATACTTGCCCGAAGCTTTTGCGATCGCCTCCAGAGGTCTCTCAATACCGTCAAAAATGTTATTGAGGATGCCGGGCCCCAGCGTAATGGACATGGCATCGCCCGTCCCGTAAACAATCTCACCGGGCTTTATGCCGCCGGTCTCCTCGTAGACCTGGATGGTGGTGATATCATTTGCAAGAGAAGTCACTTCGCCGACAAGACGGTCCGCGCCGACATAAACCATCTCCGCCATCTTGAACCCGACAGCGTCCTTAAGGTAAATGACAGGCCCGTTAATGCCGTAGATCACACCTGTTTTTTCTGCCATCAGTCACCACCTCCGACCCATACATAGCCTTCTTCGGCGTCCGCGGTCAGCGTTTTGAAGGAATTGTCCATGAGCACATTTCGATTCCTGATAATCGCCCGCACGCCGCCGTCAAAGCTCTCCTCCGAGACGACCGGTTTCACTCCGGTCGCGTTTTCAATGAGCTCCGCGTACTTTTCGTCAGCCGGATCTATGTAGACCTGAGCTTCATCGCCCTCCGCGAAATCCCTGATCTCGGAGACCTTGCGGACCAGATACTCCGCATATTCGGGCTGCTCCCGGAATGCTTCCAGTTTTTCCCTGACCAGAGTGAACATCGTCATCCTGATCTCATCCTGAATTTTCGCCATCTTCTGGCGGATCTCCTGCTGCCGCTCGGAAAACTCGCGGTTGGTATCCCTCACGATTGCGGCAGTCTCCTCCTTGAGCGTCTGACGGTCCCTCATCTGCCGCTCCGCTACATGCTCGT
>JAFRCB010000107.1 GCA_017404585.1 Lachnospiraceae bacterium | reverse complement strand
TCATCACTTCATCCGCCATAATCTGAACAGCAGCAAGTTTGTCAGGGAGGTCAGAAGACCGGTTCTCATCAATACATGGGAGGCTGCATTCTTTGATTTCGACGATAAGAAAATTGTCGAGATCGCCAAAGCTGCCAAGAACATGGGCGTGGAGATGATCGTCATGGATGACGGTTGGTTCGGAAAGCGTGATGATGACAACTCGAGTCTTGGCGACTGGCACGTCAACGAGAAAAAGATCAAATGCGGGCTTCCTGCGTTAGTACAGCAGATCAACGACCTCGGGTTGAAATTCGGTATCTGGTTCGAGCCGGAGATGGTCAGCGAGGATTCGGATCTCTTCAGAGCCCACCCGGACTGGGCTATGGAGATTCCCGGAAGACGGGCTGTCAGAAGCCGCAATCAGCTTGCCCTTGACGTCTCAAGGCATGAGGTCCAGGACTATCTTATCGAGAGTATCAACAAGATCCTTGACAGCGCGAACATCTATTATGTGAAGTGGGACATTAATCGCGCGATCACAGACCTCTGGTCCAACGTGCTGCCGGCTGACAGACAGGGCGAAGTGTCACACCGCTATGTACTCGGTCTATACAGGGTCATGGACGGAATTATCAAGACCCATCCGGACATCATGTTCGAGGGCTGTGCAGGCGGAGGCGGCCGTTTCGATCCGGCTATGCTCACCTACTTTGTACAGTACTGGAGCTCTGACAACACGAAGCCGCTCGATAATCTGAAGCTGCACTACGGATCATCCTTCATTTATCCGGTAAGCACGATGGGCGCTCATGTGTCGGCAGCGAGCCCGATGGTGCCGATCGAGACGAAGGCGGCAATTGCCATGTGCGGCACATTCGGCTATGAGCTCGACGCGACGAAGCTGGATAAGGACCAGATCGAATCATGCAGGAAGATGAGCGAGCTTTATCACAAGTATTATGACCTTAATTTCTACGGTGATTATTACAGGCTTGCAAATCCATTTGAGCAGGTCAATCTTGTCGCCTGGGAGTGCCTTGCAAGAGATAAGAGCGAAGCCCTTGTGACTGTTATCACGGTCAACCTGACAGTGAACGGTCCGCAGGAATATATCAAGTGCAGGGGGCTCGATCCCAAGAAGAAATACCGCATTGAGGGAGACGGCAACAACCTTGTCGCGTCCGGCATGGCCCTCATGCA
The DNA here is from genome assembly GCA_017404585.1 of Lachnospiraceae bacterium. Classification (GTDB taxonomy): domain Bacteria; phylum Bacillota; class Clostridia; order Lachnospirales; family Lachnospiraceae; genus Chordicoccus. The sequence goes on along the minus strand of JAFRCB010000107.1, from coordinate 1,472 downwards.
CGCCGGAATCCCGATTCCGCGTGAGATTCCTGAATTTACAGCCTTCCTGTATCATTTGAAGGCTGTGGAGTGACAGTTTTTGAGGCAGCAGAGTGACAGCTTTTGAGGCAGTAGAGTGACAGCTTTTGAGGCAGTAGAGTGACAGCTTTTGAGGCAGCAGTGTGACAGCTTTTTGTGACAGTGGAGTGACAACAGAATAATACAATGACAGATCGCCGGGAGCGCCCTAACGACATAATGGCCGCTTCCGGCGATTTTCTTTAATAATTGATTTTTTTGTGATAGAATAGTGCACGGTGGTTTCGATGCCGAAAGCCGGACCGGGCTCTTACGGATTATAACCATGCGTGCGTATCTCGCGGCCAAAGCCACGAGTATTGCGCGATGAAGAATAAAGATTATCAAGGAGAAAACGGGAACATGTATTACACGAATGTTTTGGATCTGATCGGAAACACACCGCTCATCAGCCTGGAGGAGACGACAGGGCTGCAGATTTTTGCCAAAGCGGAATTTTTGAATCCGGGCGGCAGCATCAAAGACCGGATCGCGCTCAATATGATCGAGGAAGCGGAAAAGAACGGTCGGCTGAGACCCGGAATGACAATTATAGAGCCCACTTCCGGAAACACGGGAATCGGACTTGCGTTCTGCGGTGTCCGCAAAGGCTATCGCGTGATCATTGTTATGCCGGAAAATATGAGTGAGGAGCGAAAGAAAATTATCCGCGCTCTCGGAGCTGAGCTCGTGCTGACAGACCCGGAACTGAGTATCGCCGGTTCCGTGGACAAGGCTCTGGAAATTGCCGGATCATCCTCGGAGTATTATGTGCCTCAGCAGTTCCAGAATCCTGCAAATCCAAAGACGCACTATAGAACGACAGCAGTGGAACTGGCAGAGCAGCTTGGCAAAAAAATTGATATCTATGTATCGGGAGTAGGCAGCGGCGGCACTCTGCAGGGAGTAGCCCAGTATCTTCTGGAGCTGAATCCTGACTGCAAGATCGTTGCGGCTGAACCGAAGAATGTTTCCGCTCTGCTTGGACAGGAACCCGGACTTCACCAGATCCAGGGAATAGGAGACGGCTTTATCCCGGATATCCTTGACACATCCATCATCACAGACATTGTCGAGGTCTCGGATGAAGACGCTATTAATACTGCCCGCGAACTTGCCAGAGTTCAGGGGCTGCTTGTCGGAACTTCTTCAGGAGCAAATGTATGGGCAGCGAAACAGATGGCTAAAAAATACGGAAAAGATAAAGTCATCGCAACGATACTGGCAGACCGCGCGGAGAGATATTTCAGTACAGCTCTGATTTGATATTTGCAGTGTACTCATTCCTGCGGGAAGAAGTGCCAGAGCTGATAAAATTAATGGGAATGCCTGCACATTTAATGTGTTTTTAATGTTCCTCACAGGACATCTTCATCTTGAAGCGGTATTCTTTAGCTACATCAAAGGAAACGACC
>JAFRCB010000106.1 GCA_017404585.1 Lachnospiraceae bacterium | reverse complement strand
GCGGGTATGAAAAAAGCAATAAACCTTTATGAGATTATACGATAGTCCTGAAATATTTGAGCGACCACCTGATCGAGTAGCTACAGTTTACCAATCCAGCTTCCCGCTCCTTTCTTCAAAAATGGCTTATTTATGCGCTCCGTGGGTCCCGAAATTTTGTATACAAAGCAATGTGCGATTCGGGCCGCAGAGGGCCCTGCACGTCCAGTGGACGTGCAGGGCCGACCGAAGCGGAGCGGAGAGGAAATGTCCAGTGGACATTTCCTCGGTTCAAATCCTGTCGCATCGATTTTTTATGCCCGGAAATTGCTGATAAATAAGCGGTTTCCGGGATTTTTCGGTAATTCCCATAGTGTGATGGTAATAGATTTTGGGGATTACCCTGGAGGTTCATTCCGAACGAAAAGCAGGACCGCCGCATATGAAGTGATGCATATGCGGCGGTCCCAGTAAAGTGGAAACAGTATATAAAGGGATTATTTAATGAACTTTACTTCCTTGCAGATCTTCTCGATCTGTTCATCTTTGCGCTTGTTATACTCTACCTTCTTTTCCTCGAAGTAGTTGCGGCCCTGGGCATCGATCGAAACGATAAGCGGACCGAACTCCTTTACTCTGCAGTTCCAGAGAGTCTCCGGCATGCCCAGATCTCTCCACTCCGCTCTTTCAATCTCCTCAACGGCGACCGCTGCGACAACGGCATTGCCGGCCGGGATGACCACATGGATGCATCCGAAATCCTTGCATGCAGCTGCTGTCTGCTCTTTCATGCCGCCCTTTCCGACGATCACACGTACACCTGTTGTCTTGACGAATTCATATTCAAACTTCTCCATACGCATGGAAGTTGTCGGACCGACAGAGACCATCTCGAACTTATCGTTTTCGAGCGGGCGAATGATCGGGCCCGCATGAAGGATTGCGTTATTGCGGACATCTACGGGAATCTCTCTTCCCTCTTCGACAACGCGGCGGTGAGCAACATCGCGGCAGGTCGTGAGGCTGCCCGACAGATACAGGATATCGCCAATCTTAATATCAGCAAGATCTTCAGCAGAGATAGGTGTTACCAGGATCTTTTTTCCGTTCTCATATTTAACCATTATAATTCCACCCCCGTATGTGTTGTGATTTCGTAGTTCAGATCTGCGTCAAAGATGATATGGCCGCGTCTGTGGCTCCAGCAGCCTACATTGACAGCGACGCCGATCGCGGACGGATGACGGGCTGTATTCTCAATGTTGACTCCCATGACGGAGTACTTTCCGCCCATGCCCTGCGGGCCGAGGCCGATGGCATTGATACCGTCCTCCAGAAGTTTCTCCATCTTGGCTGCCCTTTCGTTCTCATTGTGAGAGCCGATCGGACGCATAAGGGCTTTCTTGGAGAGGAGCGCTGCTGTCTCTACAGAAGTTGCCACACCGACACCTACCAGAAGCGGCGGACAAGCGTTGAGACCATAGGATGTCATGCGGTCCATGACGAACTTGGTAACGCCCTCATATCCTTCACCGGGCATAAGGACTGTCGCGCAGCCGGGAAGTGTGCAGCCGCCGCCTGCCATGTAGGTGTAGATCTCACATTTGTCAGAGTGCGGAACGATGTCCCACCAGACTGTCGGTGTACCCTTGCCTACATTTTTGCCTGTGTTGTACTCGTCGAATGTCTCGACTGAATTGTGCCGGAGTGGTGTTTCAAATGTAGCCTTTACGACTGCTTCCTTGAGAAGCGCTTCCAGATCATCGATCAGCGGGAATTTCGTGCCGCACTTGACCCAGAACTGCAGAACACCTGTATCCTGGCAGGACGGACGGTCGAGCTTGACCGCCAGTTCCTGATTGCGGAACATGGTATCGTAAATGACCTTTGGCATAGCTTCGGTCTCCTTCTCCCGCAGTTCGGTAAGCTTGGCAATTACATCATCCGGCAGCTTTTTCCCCGTGAATCCGACAAACTTGGCAATCATGTCGGTCATTCTTTTGACTTGTTCTTCATGTGTCATAATAATTCCTCCAACTTTATATAATATTTCTGTGTGCTTAGTCACCAGTTGCATATTACCTTAAGGTGTATCTGCCTCAGGATCTTAAGGCGCCTTTAGGACCCTGATCAATATGGACTTAAAATCTGTTTTACGGGTAGAACGGGAACAGGATCGGCAGCAGGACCATGCAGATCACGAAGGAAATCAGGATCAGCGGAAGTCCGGCTACGACATAATCCTTGAACTTGAATCCGCCGAGGCCGACGACCATTGTGTTGGCGGGCATTCCGATCGGTGTAGCGTATGCGCAGGAGCATGCGATGACAGTTGCTATGATCATGGATCTCGGGTCTGCACCGAGGCTTGCCGCAAGTGAGCTTGCGATCGGCACCATCAGCGCAGTCGTTGCTGTGTTCGACATAAAGTTCGTCAGTGCGCAGCCTACGATGAAGATGACAAGGAGAAGGATCATCGGGTTCGGATTTGTTCCGAGGAAGCCTACGATTGTGTCCGCGATCAGGGCACCGGCTCCGGTAGAGTCAAGAGCTGTCGCAAGGGCGAGTGAACCGCCGAAGAGCAGGACGACCTTGAGGTCGATGGATTTCAGTGCTTCTTTCTCGGTGACGACACCCGTGAGGACCAGGATACATGCTGCGATACATGCTGTTACCTGAAGCTTGATACCGATCTGATCCTCGAAGATCATGGCAAGGATACAGATAATCAGAATCGCAAGTGAGACATACTGTTTCCATTTCGGAACATTATCGAAGTTCTTTGATTCTTCTACGCTGTCCAGCTGTGCCCCTCTGGTATCCGGCAGGAATCTGTAGCCGATAAAGGCCATGTAGATGATGCCTGCGACCAGCATCGGAACACCGACCGGAGCGTACATGAAGAAGCTTGTCGGCTCCCCCATCTCCTGCAGCGCGTTGACACCCATGAGGTTGCCCGGTGCGCCGATGATGGAAAGGTTTCCTCCGAGGGCAGCCGCGAAGACCAGCGGCATCAGGAGGCGGCTTCTTGAATAACCGGATTCGTCCGCGATACCGCACACGACCGGGATCAGAACAGCAGCCGTTCCTGTGTTGGAAAGGAATCCGGACATGACGCCCACGATGATCATGATGGCAATGATCAGCATCCTTTCGGATTTTGCGAATTTGGTGACGACCCCGCCGATCTTATTGGCCATCCCGGTCTCAAAGAGGGCCTGGCCGACGACGAACATGCCGACGCAGAGAATGACGTTACTGTTTATGTAACCCGCGAATGTCTGTGAGACATCCAGAACTCCGGTAAGATTGAGACCCAGCGCTACGATCGTGGCAGTGAGCCCGAGCGGAATCTTCTCCAGAATGAAACTTATGATGGCGAAGGCCAGAAAAAGCAATGTGATGGTTGTTTGTGACATTAAGTAATCCTCCCACTTTAAATTCGACCTCATGTCCCGAGCCTTTGGCTCTCTTTCGTTTTTGGTCTTTCTGCTTTGACGGCGGCCGCCTGTCTTTCTTGTGACTTTATTGTAAATCACTCTGTATACAAAATCAAATTAATGAAAATTTCGTTTACATTAAAAATTTTTATATGCAAATGCCCGTTTGTGCGGTAGTATAAGTACATCCGGCAGGATGCACTTATACGAAGAACAGGTGACAGTATGCACCTCGTTAGCAACATAAGGACATAATCTGCCTGGGAGGATGGAGGATATACTATGACGCTCGCACAGCTTCGATATTTCTGCACGGCAGCCCGCTACCACAGCATCACGCAGGCTGCCAAAGCTCTGTTCGTAACGCAGCCCACAATATCTATTGCGATACGGGAACTTGAAAAAGAATTTTCCTTGACTCTATTCACCCACTCCGGCAGCCAGTTGTCCCTGACGGAGGAGGGTGAGGTATTCTATAATAAGGTGTCCGCCATTCTTGCCGACTGCGAGGATCTCCGGGCAGACTATGCTTCTTCCGCTTTGTCAAAGGCAACTGTCCGAATTGGGATCCCGCCTATGCTCAGCACAATTTTCTTTCCCGAACTGCTCAATGCGTTCCATGATGAGTATCCGGATATATGGCTGGAACTTCAGGAGTTCGGATCCATAAGAGCCTGTGACCTTGTGCAAAATGACATTTTGGATATTGCGCTCATAAATATGGAAATACCAAATGTCGATAAGTTCCATGCAAGGCTTCTCCTGTCGGAGCCGCTGCTATACTGTGTGGGGCGTGATCATCCATTTGCGGAAAAATCAGAGATTCGTCTGGAAATGCTGGACAAAGCCCCGCTGATCCTCTATAACCAGGACTCTGTTCAGAATCGTATCCTTCAGGACAGATTTTCGGCGCTAGATATTCAACCCCGGGTCGTCATGCGCAGCAGCCAGATCACGACCATATTGAAGTTCATGAAGCAGGGCAGCTGCGGCTGTTTCCTCTATCAGGATATGCTCCCTCTTCTTCCCGAAGTTACGGGTATCCCGCTCGTCCCGGAGATTCATACGAAGGCAGGTGTGATCTGGAGAAGAGGACGTTATATAAACAGCGGCATGCAGAAGTTCCTGAATTTCTGTGAGCAT
>JAFRCB010000105.1 GCA_017404585.1 Lachnospiraceae bacterium | reverse complement strand
TGGAATTTGAGAGTATAATCCTTCTGATTCTTTCCGAGACATATATTGGCCGAGGCAGCGGTCGAATTATTCTGGACTTTCACTGCGAAGCCGGAAGCTGCCTTGCTTACGAGATAATAGTTCTTTGTATATTTTACACTGACCTGCTTCGGCTCCTTGACGATCCAGAACTGCTGAGCATCTGATCCGTTCTTCGTGTTTTGGACCAGAGCTGTACCGGCGGTCACCTTACTGTTCTTTGTCTGAATAGCCTTTCCTGTCGCTTTATTGACCAGAGTTACAGAACCGTTCTTATTTTTTACTATCTTCCACTTCTGTCTGTCGGTACCGTTCCATGTATTCAGGACAATAGCCGTTCAGTTGGCAGTATTTCCGCTCTTCACCTCGAGGGCAAGCATGCATCTGGTATTCAGGATCTGATAGTACCCGTCCGCCTGCTTCTTAAAGCGGAAATCATTCATCTCAGTAGTACTCTGGACCTTGTTAACAGACATCGGAGACGCAAGCGTACTGCTTGTCATAGTAAACATCACTGTAAGGTCAATGCCTGTCTGCAGCCTGTAGTCTGTCGACTCGGCAGGAGTCTGATAAGTTGCCTCACCTGTCGATTTTCTCTGCCGTGCCAGAACTTTGACTTCATCCGGAAGCAGATAGTCCGTCGATATCAGGCGGACCGTGGAATCCACTTTCGTCACATCTGCGGCAGTGTTGGCGTGGGCAGTCACATATACTCCGTTGCGGTAGCAGGCTACTGCGATGCGGTTAGTGAACAGCGATTTTCCGATAGCCATCTCGACAAAATTCGTATCGGTCTTCAGTTCCTTGACCTTCGATATAACAGAAGGCACCCACTTATAGACGATCATGTCCAGACCGGATACCGGGTCCAGTGTCCTCACATACCTCAGATAATCGATATCATCGGCAGCCCATACGACGCGGCCCTGCATTCCGTTCCTTTTCACTATATCCACAAGCCCGGCAAGCCGGTCATACGTCATATCGATGGATGACTTCAGATGAAGATTCGGCTCGAGGTCAAGTTTGGCACACAGCTTAATGAACTCTTCAAATGTCGGGATCTTCTCTCCTCTCCAGAACTCACCGCAGTAGAGACCTACGTCGTATTTCTGGGATTCGGCGTATGTGATCTTCTCGATGTCGACATACTCTTTGAGTTTTGATCTGTCCGCGTTTCTCGCTGTCCTGTTGAGTGTAACGTCATGAAGGATTACCGGGACTCCGTCCGAGGTAAAGTGAAGGTCGGCGCCGACATAGTGAAAGCCTTTTACCGCAGATACTCTGAATGCGGAGAGCGTATTTTCCGGCACGTTCACTGTCCCTCTGTGGGCAAGCACCTGTACGTCGTCCGGTTCATCTGCAAATGCAGGCTGAATAGTTGTGACTGTTACATCATAATAGTCAATTGTGATCGTCTTACGCCCCGTCACTACTCCGGAAGCATCCTGGGTCACTTCCTTTAAGGTAGTGCTTTTCTTTTTGTTCCAGGTGTACTCGCAGGTGTATTCCGACTCATGAACATCGAACTTTTCGAGCTCCTCGGCAACTTTGACAGTGATATTGTTAACAACATCTTCCCTGTCACTTCCGAAGTACTGAAGCTCGATCTTATTTGATGCGCCATCCGGCCAGATGACTTTCAGATTATAGATGCCCTTGAACTCCTCGGCATCCGCTTCCGTACCCAGATTCTCTTCCGGCACCGTTTCTTCATCATCGAATTCACCGGTCGTTTCTACGTCCTCTGAATCCTCTTCTTCCGGCAGCGGAGCAAGGGTTTCGTCAACGGGAAAAGCGGATTCTGATTCCTCTTCTTCCCGGATTTCCGAAGCGTCGTCTACGACATCCGCGTCATCAATAATGTCATAATCCTGTGCAGCCTCATAGAGAGATTCCATCTCGGCCGCCGGGATATATGACGGCATAAACGAAACAAGCAGTATCAAAGTAAGCAGACATGAAATTATTTTGTTCATCATTTTCGTCATCTGTCTCTCCTAATTATATAACAAACATGCTGCCACATATGTGGCAGCTTGTTAAATTAAATTTTGATTTATTTGTTTCGTCCGCAGCAGTGCTTATACTTCTTGCCGGATCCGCACGGGCACGGATCGTTCCTGCCGATTTTTTTCGGCTTCACGATTGTTCCGGACTTCTTCTGTTCCATATAGAGCTCATGCTGCTTTTCCTTATCGAAAATCGCATCCCACTCCGGAAGTTCATAGAGCCAGTCGGCCTTGGCATCGACCATGTTCTTGTAGAGGCGCTCCTTATCGAAGCCGAGATTGACTTCGGTGTCCTCATCCATCGTCTCGATCGGGTTGCGCTCAATAAGAGAATCGTTGATACCGTCAAGGAATCCGACCATGACATCGAGCGCGACGCCGAATTTCTCCGCCAATTCCTTCACTGTTCCCCTGACAACATTATCCGGCTCTGCGAGCAGAAGGGCATAGATTCTCTTCTCAATTTCGAAATAATCATTCCAGAATCGTCTCAATGTGCCCTTGTCCGCATTCTGATCATATGCTTTTTTTCTCCACTGGCCGAGAAGAGTCTTCGGATCGACTTTAAGCTCCTCGTTCAGTGCCTGACTGGCATTTTCTGACATTTGTTCATCTCCTGCTATAATATTTACCGGCAGTCCGTGCCGTACATTCATGCATGATAGCACAGGATTTCCGTTTTGACAAGTTACTTAAACTTAGACGGATTCCAGTTGGGGATCTTTGACGTCCAGTTCGTCCCCAGGTATTTCTTCATATAGGAAGATACATGCGAGCTGTAGCTCTTTGAATCCATATACTTGAAGACATCTGCAGACTTCTTTGGCTTCCCGTAGGTCTCTCTGCCGTCCGCATGATAAAGGCCCATCCACCATCCTCCGGCCGTCTCGCCTGACTTATCCATCTCACGGTGGTATCCGTACATGTCGATGTTGTTGTTGAACTCGGCAAGATAGTATGAATACGCGACTGCGCAGGCCTGCTGATCCTCCTGGTTCACCGAACCGTACTTGGATGACAGCCCGGACTCCGGCAATATGATGTGAATACCGCTTCC
>JAFRCB010000104.1 GCA_017404585.1 Lachnospiraceae bacterium | reverse complement strand
TGATTTCCGTCGTCCGTGATGAACGGTCTCAGCGTATCCGCATTGACATACTCAGTGTTCTCGCCGAACACATAGTACACATTGACACCGAGTATCGCGTTGTACTCGTTCATGCGTGTATTCAGGTTTTCATTGTCGCTTCGCACAGACGGGTGCAGATAGCAGTCGTCCTTCACCACGTCTATTTCCGTCTCTCCGGAATCCAGGGCATCGAATACCATCGTCCTGAATTTCTCCTCATCCAGCTGATTGCCCTCGACCTCCGGCTGAATAGAGAAGGATGTCCCGTTATCGACGAGCTGGGCGTCGGCCGGAGCCGTAATGTTCTCCGGATTCAGGCAGGCAAGACCGTTTACGACCTGCTCCGCCTTTTCGCGGTCATAGGTGGTGCCTGTGCTGACCTCGTAGATCTTCGTACCGAAGAGACTCAGGAACCAGAGCTTAGTATCCTGTTCTTTAAGAATCTTATCGACCGCTCCGTCATCGACGTAAGCCAGCGCAATATCCTCAGATGTGATCGTCTCCTTCACGTCGTTCAGTTCTTTGATGTCGAGGCGGTATGTGACGACATCATTTGCAATATCCTGCTTGACCTGTGCAGGCTCAAGAACGGACACATCCCGCTCATTGATGATCGTACCCGGGAAAAATCTCTTCGAAAAATAGTCCGCGTAGTAGAAATATGCAGCCGCGATCGCAATGATCGCACAGCAGAGCAGGGATCCGACAAAAATCAGCGCGGCAATCCCCGGTTTCTTTTTCTGCTCCGGCGCTGCAGCTGCCGGTGTCACAGGTGCCGGTGTCGCAGGTGCCGGTGTCGCAGGTGCCGGCGGAGGCAGTACATATCCGGGACCGCCCTGGACAGGCACAGCTTCAGACTGGGCAGCATCGGCTGCCACCGATTCGGCATTCTCCGCTGACGCAGGACTCACCTCCGGCTCAGTACCCTTTGCCGGTTCAGTACCCACTGCCGGCTGATCCTCACTGACGGAAGGATCAGCAGCCTCAGCCTGTCCGATTTCCGCGGATTCTGCGTTCTCCTGCGGCGCGGCATCTTCCGCCGACTCAGCTTCTTCCTGCGGCGCAGCTTCTTCTGTCGGCGCAGCGTCTTCCTGCGGCGCAGCTTCTTCCGTCGGCGCAGCGTCCTCCTGTGGTTCAGCTTCTTCCTGAGACGCAGCTTCTTCCGACGGTTCAGCACTCTTTGAAGGCTCAACGTCTTCTGTCATCTGATTCTCCAAAGCCGGTTCATCACCGGTCTCAGCCTGTCCGTCTTCCTCAGCATCTGATGTCTCCGCCGCCCCGGCGTCCTCTATCGAATCATTACTCACGACAGGTTCTGAGGATCTTGCCATATCATCTGCGGCAGACAGAGCATTTATACTCTCATTCAGTTCCTCCGCCTTGGCTTCCATTCTCTCACGCCTGCTGAGGCGCACTTCTTTCTCTGCGAGAAATCTGTCCAGGTCCTCTAGAAAGATGTCGGATATGTCCATTTTCATGAGCTCTTCATCCGGCATTTTAGAGAAATCCACGCCTTCTGTCGCCGGAGGATCTCCACCCGTATTCAGAATGTTATCCTTCATATTATCTTTCATATATTACTCCCTTTATTTCTCCATATCTGCCCTATCTTCCCCCCATATGGCAGATCTTATCGAGCCGCTCTTTTTATAGTAATAGGGCTGCCGCATAAAGCGCGGCACCCCTAAGCTTTATCTATGGAGCAGCTTTTCAAGCGTAGCCAGCTTGACGCTGACCACAAATACTTCACAGGCCTTTTCAAGGTCTGCCTCTGTCGGATAGGAAGGAGCGATACGGATATTGGTATCCCTCGGATCTTTTCCGTAAGGATAGGTCGCACCGGCGCTGGTCATCACTACGCCCGCATCCTTGGCTTTTTTCACGATCGATTTGGCACACCCCTCCAGTGAGTCAAAGCCGATAAAATAACCGCCGTGCGGTTTTGTCCATGTCGCGATCTTCAGCGGTCCGAGTTCCCTCTCGAGCGTGCTCTCTACGAGTTCGAATTTCGGGCGCATAATATCTGCGTGCTTTGACATATGGTCACGCATGTTCGCGACATTGCCGAAGAACCTGACGTGGCGCAGCTGGTTCAGCTTGTCATGTCCGATTGTCTGGATCTTCATATACTTTTTAATGTCCTCCAGATTCCTGTGGGAAGCAGCCAGTGCCGCAAGACCCGATCCGGGGAAAGAGACTTTTGATGTGGAGATGAACTTATATACTATATCCGGTCTGCCCGCTTTGCGGCACTCTCTCAGGATCTCGAGCAGATAATCCTGCTTTTCCGGATCTTCGTAGAGGTGATGAATCGAGTATGCGTTATCCCAGTAACTTCTGAAATCCATAGCGGCAGGTATAAGGTGCGCAAACCTCTTGACCGTCTCCTCTGAATATGTGTATCCCTGCGGATTCGAGTATTTCGGCACGCACCAGATTCCCTTCACAGAAGGATCGTTATTGACATACTCCTCGACCATATCCATATCGGGACCTGTCTCCGACATCGGTACATTGATCATCTTGATACCAAAGAATTCCGTGATCTTGAAATGTCTGTCATAACCCGGCACCGGACACAGCCACTTGACTTCATCCAGCCTGCACCAGGGAGTTCCGCCGCACACGCCGTGTGTGTAGGAACGCGAAATTGAGTCGAACATGACGTTGAGGGAGGAATTACCGAAGATGATCATGTCATCCGGTCCCACCTCGGACATCTCGCCCATAAGTCTCTTGGCTTCCGGGATACCGGTCAGGACACCATAGTTGCGGCAGTCCGTGCCTGTCTCATCATTAAAATAAATATTGGAATGCAGAACATCAAGCATCGGTCTGGATAATTCCAGCTGAGCTTTGGAAGGCTTTCCGCGGGACATATCCAGCTTGAGGCCCATTGCCTGTATCTCTTTATACTGCTTCTCTACTTTGCTCTTTTCTTCTGCCAGTTCGGCAAATGTCATTTCCAGATAAGGTTTCATAATTACTCCTCCCGGGCCACCTGCTGTGGTCCAAAGCCGATCGGTCTTTTCTTCCCCATGATTGCAATTATTATACGTAATGGCTCTTTTTGTGTCAACCGTGGGAAATATTGTCCTCGCGCCGACAGACATACCCTTGTGTTTCGGTCCCGGCAGCAAAGCATCCGGTCAGAACACAACGCGGCCCGCGCAGCCGCACGGGAGGATAAGTTCCGTATCCCGGATCGGAAGACCCACCTCGTCGGACTCGACGCTCGCCGGATGTGATGCTGCAAGTGAGGTCTTCAACATGTGGGTGAGCACACCTGCCTGCAGACCTGTCGTGTATGAGTTCAGCAGGAAGAACAGCGGCTCTTCGGACAATATCTGCTGGGTGAGCATGAGCAGCGGATAAATCGTATCCTCTATTTTCCATATTTCGCCCTTGGGTCCTCTCCCGTATGAGGGCGGATCCATGATGACAGCATCATACCTGTTGCCCCGTCGGATCTCTCTCTGCACGAACTTTGTGCAGTCGTCGACCAGCCATCGTACGGGTCGGTCTGCCAGCCCTGACGATTCCGCATTCTCTCTCGCCCATGTGACCATTCCCTTTGAAGCGTCTACATGAGTCACGGAAGCCCCGGCAGCCAGAGCCGCACACGTGGCACCTCCGGTATAGGCGAAAAGATTCAGCACCTTGATCGGCCGTCCGGCTTCACGGATCAGCTTCCCGAACCAGTCCCAGTTGGCAGCCTGCTCGGGGAACAGACCTGTGTGCTTGAAGCTGAACGGTTTTAAGTTGAAGCGAAGATCACCGTAAGATATCTGCCATGTCTCCGGAAGATCAAAGAACTCCCAGTTGCCGCCTCCCTTGCTGCTGCGGTGATAGTGACCGTTCGGATGTCTCCACCCTTCATGGGCTTCCTCAGTCTGCCAGATGACCTGAGGATCCGGGCGGATCAGAAGATATTTGCCCCATCTCTCCAGCTTTTCTCCGCATCTTGTATCCAAAACTTCGTAATCTTTCCAATTGTCGGCGATCCACATAGTATTCTCCATCCGGTTTTTCTCTTATTTTATGAAATATGATACTACACTTTAACAGAAACGTAAATAAACGTAAATATAAGTAGAATTGACGTAACGATTCGAAGATGTTAAAATCATCGCTATACTGTATTCGTAGAACCACCTTCTGTATACAAAAGAAGGTCAGAAATTTAAAAACGCAAAGGAATTTTGTTATGACCAAATTGCTTAATACCGGCACGGTGATTCTCCTCGGCGGAGTCCTCCTTCTCTGTGCCTGCGGTTCCAAAGACGCCAATCAACCGAAACCGGATTCAGTGATCGCTGCTGTCCCGACTGCAACACCGGCTCTGACTCCCACCCCGACTCCAATTCCGGCGATCCTGGAATCCGATCCGGACTCGATTGCGGAATGGGTACTGAACGGTAACGACGAGGAGGATGACTACGAGGAATCTGACAGCTGGGTACAGGACGACGGAGACGCAGAGGAAGACGAGGATCAGCCTCAAGAAGAAGAATACATTGAGGTAGGTATCGTCGAGGATGACGAGAACACCGATCAGGGAGCTGAAGGGAACAAAGCGACCGCCCTTGAGATCGCGGACGTCTACAGCAAGCCCGGCGGGGATCCGGATACGATCATCGGAACGATTGACGCGAATGAGAGGATAACGATCCAGGGAAATGAAGACGGTTGGTTCGTCATTAATTATAACGGCCAGCTCGCTTATGTAAATTCAGAACTGTTCGGCTGACGCAGCAGAAAGTGATAACTGCCCCGCCCGGGAGCTCATATCCGATTAGGGTATGCTCTTCCGGACAGGGCAGTTTTTTTATCTCTGATGTGAGGTACAAACCTGTGTCAGATTCAAGTCTCGGGACGGATCGCAGCCGGGCAATGATGAAGGTGCTTCGCACTCTTGATTTATAGTTACTTTTCCGCTCATTTCTGGTATTATTAACGCATAAGTGAAGGAGGTGTAAGCGCTTATGACCAATGATTATAACGACGCAAGACGTCAGGGCGAGCGTGCCAGACGCTGGGCAACTGTATCCGGCAGAAATCCCTATCTTACATCAATGGAGGAATATGTCTCTTCCTCCGATATTGCTGCCGAACATGATCTCGGCATTCACGAGATTCCCCTGTATCTCTACGCGGGTACGCGGACACGCGGCAGGCAGAATGCATTTGCTGAAAACTTCATGCCGCTTCTGGAGGAAAGCTCGGAATTCGCCAAAAAATGGTCTGACCTCTACGAGTCGCAGCTCGAAGAGGGTCTCAGAGAACCGGTCAAAGCATATGAGTACATGGGGCGCTTCTATGTTGAGGAGGGCAATAAGAGGGTCTCAGTCATGAAATACCTCGGGGCTTACTCGATCCCGACCCACGTGATCCGCTGCCTTCCGAAAAAGACAGATGACCGCGACATTCAGATCTACTATGAATATCTTCCTTTCTACGAAGTGACCGGCATCTTCGGGTTCATGTTCACCCGCGAGGGCTGTTTTGAGAAACTTGCCGCACTGCTGGGGCGTGACCTGATCACGCCGTGGCCGGAGACACTTGTGAGAGACTTAAGGAACACGGCCGAGAAGTTCGCGGCTGTCTTCTATCAAAAAGGAGGTTCACGGACCGGGCTTAGAGCGGAAGATGCTCTGCTCATCTCACTCGGCATCTATCCTCTTGAGACTCTGCGCGACGCCGAAAATGATGCCCTCGGCAAACACATGGACCGCTTATGGAAGGAGTTCCTCACAGAGTCCGATCCCGAAAATCTGAAACTCATTGACAGCCCGTGGCAGGTCGATAAAAAGGCAGGGGCGCTACATGATGCCAAGATCATGAAGATGCTCAATGTTATGCCGGTCTACACCGCCTCCCGTCCGCTCAAAGCCGCTTTTCTTTATGCAAATGATGAAGCATCCTCCAGCTGGACCTACGGCCATGAGCTGGGTCGCAACGAGCTCCACCGCATTTACGGAGATCTGATCGATACGATCAAGATTGAAAACTGCAATGACGAGGCTTCCATCTTCAAGGGCGTGAACCTGGCGATCGATGACGAAGACGACGTCATCTTCACTACATCCCCGCTCATGATGCCTGCTGCTCTGAAAGCCGCCATTGATAATCCGAGCATCAAGTTCCTCAACTGCTCTACGGGCCTCACGGTCAACGCCGTGCGCTCCTATGAAGCCAGGACCTATGAGGCCAAATTCCTGATGGGGGCTCTGGCTGCCATCGTAGCTCCCAACCACAGAATCGGCTCCTGCGCCGGTGCTCCGATTTACGGAACGCTGGCGGAGATCAACGCATTTGCGATCGGAGCTTCAATGATCGATCCCGAAGCCCGTATCACACTGGTCTGGACGGGCAAAAAAAACTATGACTGGGAAGCAGACCTTATATCCCGGGGCATTTCCGTCATATCCGGCAAGGAATTTATCACCCCGAGAGATGAAAAGAGGCGTCACGGCCTCTACCGCATCCTTGAGGACGGCAGTGCCGAGAACCTGGCCGCACCGATGCAGAACTGGGGACGGTACTATGCTCTGATCATCGAAAGCATCCTGACCGGGGCATGGGAAGCCAAATCACTGACAGATAAAAGTCAGTCCCTGAACTACTGGTATGGCATTTCATCCGGGGTCATCGATGTGATATACTCAAAAAAGCTTTCTTATAATACACTGAAGCTGATGGACCTTCTGCGGGACGGACTCGTGAAAGGCACTGTCAGCCCATTCGACGGAGAGCTGAGAAGCCGCGAAGGTATCGTGAAAGATGCAGGATCAGACCGTCTCACTTACGAGGAGATTCTTTCAATCAACTGGCTGAATGAAAATGTCGACGGAGAGATTCCTCCGGCATGGGAAATGAACGACAGCGCGAAGAAGTCCATATCTGTCGCGGGCGTCAAAAAATAAGGAGTCCGTATGAAGATACTTACGATCGCGGATGAGGAATCAAAAAGCCTGTGGGATTATTATGACCCGGAACGCTTACGCGGTGTGGACCTTATTCTGTCCGCCGGAGACCTCTCTCCTGCTTATCTGGAATTTTTGGTCACACTGACAAACTGTCCTCTCCTCTACGTCCGCGGGAACCATGACAGTAAATATGATAAGGAGCCGCCCAGAGGCTGTATCTGCATCGAAGATAAAATCTACAATTACAAGGGACTTCGCATCCTGGGGCTCGGGGGCTGTATGCGGTATAACAGCGGGAGCAATCAGTACACGGAAAACGATATGAGGCGGCGGGTCAGAATGGCTGAGATCAGGGCTGTGCTGATGAACGGCTTTGACATCCTGCTGGCCCATGCGCCCGCGCGGGGCTATGGGGATATGAGCGACCTGCCCCATATGGGATTTGCGTGCTTCAATCCTCTTCTTGAGAAGTGGAAACCCCGATATTTTATTCACGGTCACGTACACAAATCCTACGGACACTTTAGTCCCGTGATGACTCACAGCTGCGGCACAATAATTGTCAACAGCTTTGACCATCAGATCATCGATTTCCCCGAGAGCGATTTCCCCGCCAGAGGACAGACCGGTTCTCCCCTCTATGATCTCTATGTAAGTCTGCAGGAGAGAAGAGGCTTATAAAACTATTACATCCAGTGAGGTTCGACCATTGAAAACTCTTAACAGTATACTGAGAAGCATTATTTATATCCTTGGCGGGAGCGTGCTCCTGTTCATCACATATCTGAATATGACAGGTACAGCTTTCATGCCGCTGACGGAGGCAGAGCTCGTTTCATTTGAGACCAATAATGTCCTGTTTTACCTGGTCTTGCTGACAGTACTCGCGTGTATTATCGCTTTCGGTTTCTTCGCATTCAGAGATTCCCGCGGTTTTTTCCCAAAAAGCGGAACATTTCTGTTCTTTGTCATCGGCACAGTACTGTATCTGGGCTTCGGTCTTTATCTGATTTTTCGTGTCCCCACAGACCTGCGCGCAGACGCGTATGCCATTTATACGGCTGCCGGGGAGATAAAGAACGGGAATTATTCTTCTCTCATACTTGATGGTGCCACCGCTGAAGGGACTTATGCAAGCGGCTATCTGGCAGCATATCCTCACCAGATCGGAATCACATTGATTCTGAGCCTTCTTCAGAGGTTCCTGCCGGGGCTTCGCTATATCTATATTCTGAACCTGATACTGATCCTCCTCAATAATCTTCTCACGCTCAATATTGCAGACTCACTGTTCCACGACGACCAGATCAATTTTATGACTGTACTGCTGTCGTTTATGATGCTCCCTCATTTTTTCTTCAGCATCTTCTGCTATGGCATTATCCCCGGACTCACAGCGCTGCTCGTTTCATTCCTGGCTCTTGTGAACTTTGAAAAGAGCGGGAACATTTTCCATGCTGTCTGTGCGGTGTTCTTCGGAGCTATAGCTGTCGTCCTAAGGAGCAATTACATGATCGGCGTAATTGCGGAGATAATACTTCTGGTCCTGATATTCCTCCGTTCATTTGAACATGATCAAAAGAAAATCGTTGGCAGAATCAGATACATTGTGACAGCTGTCCTGCTCATTGCTGTCATGATCCTTCCGAATATGATCCTCAAAATCGGCATCGGAAACGTCAGCGGTCACAAAATCGAAAACAGCATTCCACGCTCAGCCTGGATGGCCATGGGTCTCGATGAGGGAACCAGGGCGGAAGGCTGGTACAACGGCTATAACTACAGAACATTCCAAGAGAGCGGTTATGATCAGAAGGCTGCCGACGAAGCCGCCCGCGCCCTGATCGGCGAGCGCATTCAAATCTTCCGCGGTGACCACGACTACGCATACACCTTCTTTATGAGAAAGCTTGCTTCCACATGGTCAGAGCCTACATTCCAGTCTGTATGGATCGGTCCTCAGGAAACCTCAGCCGGGAATATCGGCGGTTTTCTATTCAGGAACATCTACAGCGGAGGCACTGCCTACGACATCACCTGCGTGATATGCAGTATTGTTTATCTCGTGCTGCTTGCGGGCTGCGTCCTTTTCCTGGCAAAGAGTCTGATCCGTCGGATACAGCTATTGACAGACAGATACAGTCACAGTGATACCGTCACGGTCTTTGCGGCATTTCCGATTCTCTTCCTGTTGGGCGTGTTCCTGTTCCACCTCGTGTGGGAGACCAAGAGCCTCTACGTCTTCAGCAGCGTGTATGTGCTGCTCCCGCTGGCTGCGGCGGGCCTCTCCTTTACGGAGAAATAGTCTGCTAAACTTCCCACAGCCTAGTCTATAGAACGCCGTCTCATAAAAATGTACCCTCAGGGGCGCTCCCGCTCGGCCTCGCTGGCAGCGGTACATAAGAAAAGTTCAGGCTGACGCTTGAATTTTCAAGTACCGGCCGCTCGGCGACGCCCTACGAGTACATTATTTATGAATGCGGCTATAGCAGGGATTTAGAGTGGGAAGTTTTTATGAATCAAAAAGCTCCTCGTGATGCTTTCAAGCACCTACGAAGAGCTATATTTTTTGGTCAGATGTAAGTAACAGTTCAGACAGACTGCTCATGCAGTTCGCTTCCGGAGCAGGCATCCATCTTCATGAGAAAACATTGCAGGTCCGACTGAGAGATCGAGCAGTGGCGGCTGGTCGCCGCTGCTCAAGCTCGCAGAGAAGGGCCTGCGTTTTTCGATGAAGATGGTGCCTGTGCCGGATTCAAAACTTCGTTACAGTCTGTCTGAACCGTTACGTAGGACCGTTATGTAGAACCGTTACGTAGAATCACTCGCATATCTTAGCGCGGTCGCCGAAGAAAAGGATCGCCGTCATGCCGGGGCCGGTGTGCGCGCCGATGATCGGAGAGAGATACATCTCTGTGTAGTTGACAGACGCGTCGTGCCGCTTCAGCATTTCTTCCAGAATTGCCGGACGTTCACCGGCATCCGCATGAACTATATATGCTTCCTTACCGTATCTTGTATCCCGGCTGTCCAGATATCTCGTCATCAGTTCTCTGAGGGCAAGCTTCTCACCGCGTTTCTTGGCCACAGTGATGAGCTTTCCTTCCTGATCAATGACCAGAATCGGCTTAATGTTCATGACGGTGCCTACAACAGCTGTAGCAGCGGAAATTCGTCCTCCTCGCTTCAGATACATGAGGTCCTCCACCATAAAGATATGGCAGACCTTGTGGCTCATTTCCTCAAGATTGGCTGCATTTTCAGCAGCGCTCATACCGCTCTTTTTATTTCTGACCGCCAGCTCGGCGAGCAGTCCCATTCCACCTGTTGCGGACAATGTATCGACCGGGTATATCTTCGCGTTTGGATATTTCTCATCCATATCCATCTTCGCAATTCGCACACTGTCGAAAGTCTTTGTAAGTCCGCTCGACAGGGACAGATAGATCACTGATTCGCCGCGCGCAAGATGTTTTTCAAATGTATCTATATACTGCTGCGGAGTAATCTGGCTTGTGTGTGTGAGGTCGCCTGACCGCTGTCCGGCATAAAATTTTTTCAGGAGGTCCTCATCTTCCATCCCGCGGCAAATCCGTTCTTCCTCGCCCAGCGTATACGTCATAGGTACAAAAAACAGCTCGTTGTTCCTGAGGAACTCTTTATTCACATCGGCGGATGTGTCAGTGTAAATAACATAATTTTCCATCGTTATAGCCCTTTCGTCCGTTGGTGTGCAAGTTTTTCAGCTTTATTTCAGGAACCCGTTGACAATCTGTTCCTCGGCTTCCTTCTCGGTAAGCCCCAGTGTCATCAGTTTCATGAGCTGCTCACCGGCGATTTTTCCGATGGCTGCTTCATGGATCAGGCTTGCGTCGATATTATTGGCAGTGAGGGACGGACACGCCGTGACCCTGCCGTTCTCCATAATAATCGAGTCGCACTCGGAATGGCCGGCACATGGCGCATTTCCGTTGAGGCGGCTGTCAAAGAATTGAGTGCTGTTCTCGCGGGCGACGCTGCGGCTCACCACATTGGCCGAGCAGCCCTCCCCATTGAGATCAACATTAAAATATGTCTTTGCGTTCTGTACGCCGTTCGTAAGAATCTTCTCTCTGACCTCGAGCTTTGCTCCGGCTTTAAGATCGCCTTCTGTTCTCCGGTCCGTATCATCGATGCCGGCGATCTGGGTCGTCTCCATCTCCATGGAAGCGCCCTCGTCAAGATGTACGATCGTGGTCGGATTCATGACGTTCTTACTTCCGTCCCCCTCACCGTAATGCTTCTCAACATAGCGGATATGAGAGTTCTTTCCGAGCCAGAATGTGTGGATGCCGTCGTGCTGGGACAGCTCGCCGCCGCAGTTGTGGATACCGCAGCCCGCGATGATCACGACGTCAGCATCCTCACCGATGTAGAAATCATTATACACAAGATCTGTGAGACCGGTCTGAGAAATAATGACCGGGATGTGGACACTCTCTTTTTTTGTCCCGGGAGCTATGATTATATCGATGCCCGGC